>JBAXMR010000027.1:0-45894 GCA_037134195.1 Paludibacter sp.
AAACAAACAAGTAAAAATAAGTAACAAAACGGTCAACGTTATTCAGGCATCAACATCGAGCAACTTACAACTCACAACTTTATACCTGAAATTTTGTACTGCCAATTTGCCTCCTTTTGGCCAATCGAAAACACTGAGATAAAGAATTGTATTGTCATTTAACGACTTTTGCGTACAGCGTCCCCAACTCAATTCGGCAAGCGGACTGCCATTCGTACCATAAATAGCTTCACCGTTTAACTTCATCCACTCACCAATTTGTTTCAGGCGGTCGATACTTTCCTTTGGAAATGTTCCATCAGGTTTTGGGCCAATATTAAGCAGAAAATTCCCATTTTTAGAAGCAATATCAATGAGGTTGCGCACCAATGTTTCGGTCGATTTCCATTTGTCGTCGTAACTTTTATAACCCCAAGAGCCGTTCATGGTCATGCAGGTTTCCCACAACGTTTTATCTACCTCGTTTGCTTTTGGGATGTGTTGTTCGGGAGTTATAAAATCGCCTGGAAAGTTAGGGCGTTTTAGGCGGTCGTTGGTTATTACATTCGGATATTTTTTTAGAATTTCCGTTACTTTATTAGCCATATCGTCGGTCATATCCACTGGTGTATCCCACCACAGAATAGCTATATCGCCATAATTTGCTAATAATTCCTTGATTTGTGGAATGGCCACATCTTCGAAATACTGCGCTTGCGTTTTGGAAGTTTGAATCGGTTCCCAATGACCTCTATGCTCAGCTGTGTATTTGTCAATTCGTGCAGAATCAGGGTTACTCCAACCTTCAATAGCTTTTTTTATCCCTACAGCACCACCAGGATTAGTCCAGTCCTGAGCCTGAGAGTAGTAGAAGCCAAGTTTCATGTTGTATTTACGGCAAGCATTGGCAAGGGGAGTCAGAAAATCTTTTTTGTAAGCAGTAGCTTGTACAATATTCCAGTCGCTGGCTTTGCTGTCGAACATGGCAAAACCATCGTGGTGTTTAGAAGTAATCACTATGTATTTCATACCGGCATCTTTAGCCATTTTCACCCATGCTTCAGCATCGTATTTCGACGGATTGAAATGAAGTGCCGAATCTTTGTATTCCAGAACAGGAATTTTACTGCGGTTCATAATCCACTCAGCACCGCCTTTATTCATTTTGTGACCATGATACATGCCGCCCCATTGAGCATAAACTCCAAAATGGATAAACATACCAAAGCGGGCATCGCTCCACCATTGCATTTTCTGATTTTGAGCATTGAGTGCTAAAGCGATTGTAAGGAATAACAGAATGATTTTGGATTTCATTTAAATAGTATTTTATTTAATATATTTAGCTTTATATCGCAGTAATGCTTCCAGAAAATAGTAATCGGCATAACACAATGCGCTGTCAATTTCGTAGTTTTTTGGCATATTCCCTACATTGTGCATCAACAGAAATCCGCCATTAGTTCCTTGTTTTGCTAAATAATTAGATGAAGCTAAACTCCTCAATATCATTTCCGCAGCACTTATATAAGTTTCCGCATCTTGCTTTGCAACAAAACCGCTCAATTCAATAAGTGCCGAGGCAATAATGGCAGCTGATGAAGCATCGCGTGGCTCATTGGGTATTTTGGGTGCGTTAAAATCCCAATATGGTATTTTATCTTTCGGTAAATTTGGATGATTCAGAATAAATTTTGCAATATTATTTGCTTGTGCCAAATAACGTTTATCCTTCGTTTCGCGATAACAAACCGTGAAACCGTACAATCCCCAAGCTTGCCCGCGCGCCCAAGCTGATGCATCTGCACAGCCCTGATTGGTAACTTTTTTGATTATATGGCCATCTGTCAGGTCATAATCTATCAAATGATAACTGCTGTAATCTTTACGAAAATGGTTCTTGATGGTGGTATTGGCGTGATTTACAGCCACTTCCTTATACTTCGAGTCATTTGTAAATTTACTTGCCCAAAACAACATTTCCAGATTCATCAAGTTGTCGATAATTACTGGGCAATTGTAAAATTTACTTTTATCCCAGGATTGTATTGACTTGATTTTTGGTCGGTAACGGGTTATCAATGAATTACTTGAAGTGAGCAAAATTTCAGGATAGGTTTTATCGTCTGTTAAGCGATATCCATTTCCAAAACTGCTATAGAGCATAAAACCTACATCGTGGTTATTGGTGGTATATTTTTCTGATTCAATTCTGTTGCTGAATTTTTTAGCAAAATGTAGTATTGCTGTATCTTTTGTGTATTCATAAATGTACCACAGCGATCCCGGAAAAAAACCACTTGTCCACCAACTGATATCCGATGTTACAAGGTTTCCGTTTGCATCGGTTGAGCGTGGAACACGACCTTCTAAATTATAAACTTGTTCGGCAAGTGGTGTGTACTGTTTTTGTGCAAAGGTAAAAACATCATCAATTAGCACTTTCATGCTTTTCGCTTTTTCGGCACTGAATGTTATTTGAGCGCAAAAAGCAAATAAAATAGTGAGATAAATGCTTCTATATCTTTTCGATAACATACGAATAGGTTTGCGGTTTATTAAGTATGTAAATTAGTTTTTCAATTTCGATTATTCTTGCTTTCAGCTTCGGCTCATTGTCAATTTCTTTCAAATACGTTTGGGCAGTCATAATATAATAGCCTGAATTTGCTTCGGGATTGTTTTTTTGCAACTTCATCTCTTCGATAAACCTTTTTAAAAAAGCTTTTGCAGAATCGGGACTGTTGTCTTTCAGTTTTGAAAACTGCTTAATTTCTATTCTTCGCAACGTTCTGATAATGTTTTCTTTTGAAAAACGTTCTTCACACAATTTGGCTATACTATCAGAAATGACATATTGAGGCGTTTTAGTATTGATTGCCAAATTAACACCTTTGCCAAAATCTAAATTTGAATATGTTCCAACTTCTATCGCATTGATTTTGAGTGTGTAATTTCCAATTTTCAAATCATCAATTTTGAGTATTTGTTGGTTCAAACTATCAATTATCGGGACTAAATCATATGCTTCTTTTGCCGCTTCAATTTTTGGAAAAGGCAAAGCCAACTCTTTGTTGTTAAATGAAAGTTTTTTGGATTTGAAAGTCAACTTTGAAACTTCGCAATTTTCCTGCAACTGAGTTTTCTTGTTTTTTACATCAATGGCCAGATTCCACACTTGTTTTGGGGCTTTGGTCTGAGTCAGAAATAAAAAAGCCATCACCATGTGACCAGCAGCTTGCGGGTGAATTCTATCTTTTCCAATCAACGTAAAATTGGGATTTGCTTGCTGCATTCGGCTATTGAGGTCAAACATCGGTTTCCAAAAATCAACCACCGTGGCATTGTATTCTTTCCCAAGGCTTATTACAAAGTCCCTACATTCGCCCAATGCAGCATTTACTCCTTTCAGGTTTTCTACAGCAATGGCTTCAGATTCGTCGTAAATAGTGGGTGTAAAGAAAATAGTTTTCAACTTGTGACTACGATACGAATCGGCAATTCTGATAACATTCTTTTTGTAGTTTTCAATGGCTTTCTTCTTCAGACTGTCGGCATTTGCCACCGGTTTTTTGATTGAATACAAATTTCTATTCACATCGTTCATTCCAGCACTCAAAGTAGCCACAGTGGCATTATTATCATAAATATCCTTCTGTAACCTGCCGTACATGCCCGAAGCCACGTCGCCCGAAATGCCACAATTGATAAACTTAAGATTCATCTCAGGAAAACGCGTAGCATAATACAGGTAAATGTATGAATGATAACGCCCACCATGGGTGATACTGTTGCCCATAAAGCAAACTACATCGTTGTTCTTAAACAGCGGTTGTGCAAAAATACCGGTGCAAATAAATGCTAACGAAATCAGTAAAAGAATATTTTTCATTTTTTTTAAATAAGCCCCCTAACCCCCTAAAGGGGGAATAGAGAGAAGTTACATATTATTTTTATAAACTATAAAACTGTTGCTAAACCAACAACCTTCACCATTATTTTTTTATGCAACACCACATCGCCTTTTTGAATAATAATACGAATGTAGGTTTCACCGGCTCCTTTGGCAGTAATTTCGCCTTTAGCCGATATATCAGCCAGTTCGGGGTTTTCCGACTGAAAAATGATTTTCGCATCTGTCAGATTTACCGCCCTGTTGTAATTGCTGAGTCCCTCAATAGTAAGTTTCAGTTTTTCTCCAATTTTCAGATTAATATCCTTCTGATTGATTTTTATATCCGAGAATACTTCGCGGTAAGCGTGATTGATATATTCTTTTGCAGACTCCAAATCTTTGTGAAATCGTAAAATATCAATCGTAAAACTCCGTGATTTTTCAGGATTGCAGATTCGGATATAACGTGCCTTAAAGGCGGGGAAACTAAACAACTGCGGCATAGCAACCTTTAATCCGTCAATTACCGTAGTGGTTCCCGAATAGACTGATTTCCAGTTTTTTTGATTGTCAGAAGTCTGAATTTCAAAGTTATAGGGCACCATTTGATTGACAAAACCGATGGTGGCAGCACTAACCGTTGTGCTTTCACCTAAATCGTATTCTGCAAAAGTGCCAGCAACAATTTTAGGAGCTGCAATGCGGTGATTGGCAAAACTTTCGTCCCAACTACTGTATTCTTTGGCTGCACTGGCAACAATCTGCACCGGTTTTTCGAGGAAATAAACGAAATAGCTAGAGGATTTCATTCCTTCGGCGGAAACAGTTATTTCGGCTTTTCCGGGAAGGTTATTTGGCTGAGTAATCGTAATTTTAGCATTTTTATCAGCTGATTGAGCTGAGATAAGGGGTATACTGCCACTTTGGGGGTAATAATCGTAAGTGAAATTACGTTCATCGAAGTTTGTAAGTGCTTTGTTATCAACAGAAATGCTGCTCAATAATGCTATTTTTGAAGAGGAAGCATTCCAACTTTCTAAGGATTGAAAGCTGACCGGAGCAGCAACAGCCGTTTCACTTGGACGGACAGGTACAAATACCACTGCCAACTTTAAATCTGTTTCTGTATTCGTGTGAATGGTCAGTTTTTTAGCACCAAAAGTCCAGTCCTGTTTGCTCTGAACAGGGCGTGTATAAATGAGCGGTGCGGGTCCCATAACCGTAAAACGGGCATCTTTGGGAGCAGTTGGCATATACACCAGCATTTTTTCGTTACCCCGATAAAGCATAGCCGAGCGACCATCCGGTGCAATTTCAATTCCCGCCTCGGTTTGCATAAACCAATAGGAATCAAGCGGTTTTCCATCAAGCGATGAGAATTCATCTTGTATTAAAACCTTTCGGCGAGAGTCGAACATTTTTAAACCTCGTTTGGTCGATTTTGCTAATTTCTCATAATCGGGAGTCATGTCAACGATAGCAAAGGATTCCTGCAAATTGCTTCCCTGACTGATGATCGGACATTTCTCCCAGCCTTTGTTGTCGATACCAGAAGCAGGATTGATAATATTGCAATTATGACCTTCTGCTCGCAATTTATAATAAAGTCTGGGCTGAACGTTGTAATCCTTTATGTTATAATCCTCTAATCCCAAATCGAGGCACCATTGCTCACCGAGTGCGTTCAGAAAAAAGGTACCGGTATTGGTGTGGCGATGAAAAAAGTTAGCCTGACGATAGTCGTCTGTGCCTTTAATGCCGGCAAAAAGTGCATTTTTATCTTCCCAACCGCTACGCATAATAGCCAATTGAGCGCCTTTGAATTGCTTTTCTATGGGCAACTTTTTGTAATTGTCAGGATCAGTTTTAAATTTTGCCGGATTGTACCACAAAATATTGTTTAGTTTCCCACTATAATCAGGATTTTCCCCCCTGGCAACGAAAGCGTCATTTTCGAGTGCAAACTGGCATAAATCAGGACGGTTAAACTTATTCGCAATCCAGAAAATTTGACCTAAATTATAAAAGCCACCATTGGTGTAACAGTCGCTATATTTCACACAAATGCCTTTTCCGGGTACGGTAGCATTCATCACAAAGTCGCCATAACCCATCAATCCGGGTTCGTCGCTAAGTCCGAAACTCTCACCAAAAGCAGAATCGAGAGTCGACAAACCTGAAAAAAGCACCAAATTGCTCCAGGCCATGTAATGTGGTCCTTCAGGAGTTACGCCATCGGGTTTGTACCAGGTAATATTTAAATAATTGATAGCAATATTGAAAACTTTCTTTGCCAGTTCAGGTTCTTCGTCGGCAATTGCTGCTGCTCCAACAATAGCACTTGCATTGAGTACGTGGTTGAAATTGTGGAAGTTGGTTTTATTGGGGTCTTGAAGATACGCTTCAAGTACTTTTTTCAATAGTTTTCGCAGGTCTTCTCGTTGAGTTGAAGTCATGGTATCATGCAACCAATCATACACACAGCCAAGGCGCATAAGCATAGGTCCATAATGATGTCCACCAGTTTTAATCGATTTATCCCAATCCAAATTCAACGCCGTAGAAATCGCTTCATCCCTTTTTTGTTTATTGCCTGTTAATACATAGTCCAGCGCCAACGCATCCATTGTTTTTTCGTCATTCAATTCTTTCAACCATCCTTGAATAACGGCATTGGTTTTCAGGTTATTTTTTATTTGTTCGAAATCATTGACCAACACACGGGGATGCGTTTTTCTCATCGAACTCATATCCACGGGGTTGATATGATTAGAAAAAGCCTGAGACTGAACTTGTTTAGAAAAAATAAGAAACAACGTTAGACAAAGAAGAAGATATTTTGTTGTGTTTTTCATTTATAGGGTGAATGATTAGGGTTTGAGATAAAGGTATTTTACCATATCTGACGGAATTGAATTATTCAATGTTTGTTTTTTAATGGTGTTATTCCATTTTTCAAGAAATGCAGTCATCGAGTTATCCGTTATGAATTTATTATCAGCTGCCTGTACATATTTATCTGAATCTGAAGTACCGTTTCGGGTCGTGAAATAGTTTTTGTGGCTAAGTGGAATGGAAAAGTTTCCGATTGTATTGCCAATAAATGAATTTGTTGTTACAAATATCCGTTCATCAGTATTAAAATGCTTTAATTCAGGATAATATGTCAGGTAAACGGGTGGGAAAGTTCCATCCTCACCATATTGTTTTGTCCATTCTTTTTTGAAATAATCTAGACGTTTTTTACCCCAAGTGGAAAAATGAAAACTCAACTCAAAGGTTTCACTACAATCCAAAAATAGGTTGTTTTTTACGTTTACATAGGAGCAGGTATTTCCCAAAACTGCTGCTACACGTGCGCCTTTGTTGCCAATTTTGTAGAAAAGGTTGTCCTCAATACGCCAGCCCGCACTGGCTTCATCGGCATAGATGGCATAAACACCTTCACCAATCAAACCTATATCGTGAAAATAATTCCCGCGGATTATCTGCCCTCTCATCAGTTGGTTTTTCCCAAGAAAACCGTAAATAGCACCAAAGTCCTTAAACTCAAGCAACACGTTTGAAATTTCGTTTTTCTCTATCAGCTGGTCGTTTCCCGAAATGGTGATAGCACCGTGTGGTGCATCGTGTATTTTGTTGCCAATAACGTTGTTTCCCACGCCCGATAGCTTTATTGCGGGCGAATAAACCCTGTCGTAGAATGCCCAGTCGTATATTTCACAACCCACCACCGAATTATTTCCTTTTTCCAGCGTTTCATAATTTCCGCCTTCCAATACAATGGCTGAGCTTCCAATGGTATGAATCAGACAGTTTTCGACACTATTATTTTGGCCATCTATAGTCAGTGCAGAAATTCCAAAGTTTCTGAATTCGCAGTTTTTAAATGAAACTTCATTGCAATTATGAAGCGATACAGCCTTTAATCTGCCGAGTTCAAAACATATATTTTCCATCTTAAAATTGCTAATACTTTCGAGGTTCAATAGCTCTTGCGAAGTATATGTAAGGGCAATATTGGCTGTTTTTGGATTATAATCTGCTGGCGGATAAAAATACAGTTTACTGCTTTGTCTATCAATAAAATACTCACCAGGCACATCAATTTCTTCGAGCAAATTGGTGGCAAAGAAAAAGGAATGAACACTTGTCATATCATATTTCTCATCGTAGGTAAGCGAAATGGTTTTGCTCACGGTGTCAATCGCATTCACCTTATTGAGCGACCACGACCAGTCCCTTGAAAATATGCCATCTACCCACAAATCTTTGGCATCCAGCCATTTTTCAACACGCTTGTCACTGTATTGAAAACTTCCGCCTTGTCCTGCCGATACTGTTTTTTTGCTTTCATCAATAGGCAATTCAACTTTTTTGAATCCTGTATTTGTTATTTTTTTTATTGGAATAACGGTTGTTCTGTTTTTCAATAATTGTGGGTCACCCCCATTTGGGTAACGCGCCAAGGTCATTCTCTTTCCATTATAAAATAGCTGTGGAGGTGCAATTCCGGCACTTCTGCCAAAACCGATACATTTTATTTCGCCTAAATCTGTAATTCCAGCTTTTTTCAAATCCAGCTCTAACACCTTTTCTCTGGCTTCTTTACTGATAATTCTACTTTTTATTTTGGGGTCGGAGAGTGGTTTGAAAAGTTTGGCGTTCAGCGTTTTGCCACCCGAAAAGAGTACTGTTCCTGTTCCTTTTATTATGATGGGTGCATTCATTTTGGAGGGATATTTCCCCGTAAATTTCAATGTATTTTGCAAGGAATAAACTCCTTCCTTGAATTCAACAAAAAGCGTGTCTGACTGCGAAGTTGATTGCAAATGCTGGTTCACTTCCTGCACAAACAATTGATTCCAAGCAACATTATCTACCGAAATAGAAATTCGCTTATTATTGGCATACAAATTTTGAAAGGCAAATAGCGCACAAAGTGCCACCACCATCATCTTATTATTTATCTTTATCATTGCCTTTATTTTTGAAGTAATTGGTATTCTAATATTATCGTTAACCTATCTTTTTTTTACTGTAATCTCGTATTCTTTCAAAACAAAATAACCACCATTAGAAGAATGATTATTGTCCGTTTTGGTTTCATCATTACTTTATCTTTTTAATAATGAATCTATTGCAACTTATTGAAATGTATTTATTAGGGTGTAAGTTTGCTAACTACAGTAAAAAACTATAGTTAGCTAAACTTTCAACAAAACAATTTAATTTTAGAGAATGGATACTTTCTGAATTGTTTGTTTTCCTTTATTGTTGGTAAAACGAACGATATATATGCCTGAATTCAAGTTGGTAATTGCTTTACTTACAGCTTGATATTGTAGGATTTGTGCCCCTTGAAGATTGAAAATCTGCATTTTACCTGTTTCATTTGCAACAATTGTTTTTCCAATTACAGAAATAGTATTGGAAACATTTACTTCATTCAATGCTGTTGCGGTACTTGTAGTCACAGAATTTGACGCTACCGATTCAGCAGAATTAAAAGTAGAAGTACCATTTCCTTTTGCTACAACCGTGTAAGTATAAGCTGTTTCCGATGTAAGTCCAGTAATTGCCAAACTTGCTGTTGCTTGACCATTGGCGTTCACCGTTTTAATCAAACTTGCTCCTTGATAAACTGTTACATCATAGCTTGAAGCACTTGTCACAGTTGACCAATTGGCAGTGAAACCTGTGGTATTTAGACCTGTAGCATCTGAAACAACGGGTGCAGAAAGGATTTTGAAACTTAAGACAATACTATAATTTGTACGTAAGTTATTAGTAGCATACGCCCTGAAATAATAGGTTGTATTTGCCGATAGCGAACCCATATTTACTGAATAGCTTCCATTACCTGTGCCAGGGTCAATAACCTTAGTATTAGATGTTGTAGGGTTTGCAGTACTCGTAGCGTAACAAATACCACGGGCAGTAACACCAGTACCTGCGCCATCCGTTACAGTACAATCGACTGTAGCTGAAGTAGCTGAAGCCTGAGAATAAGTACTCAAAAGCACTGTTGCACCACTTATTCCTGCAACAGCGTAACCAGATTCTTCTGAGTCAATATAAGTTGTTCCGGAAGGAGCTACTGAAAGCACAGTAACCAAATAAGAAGTATTAGCGGTTAATCCAGTGATAGAGGCACTTGATGTTGCTTGACCTGCAACATATAGTGAAGTCTTATATGTAATGGGTGAAACATTGTTATAAACATTTACATAATACCCAATAGCATTTTCCACCGTTGTCCAATTGGCTGTAAAACCAGTAGTAGTGATAGCGGTAGGTGTTTGAATTGTAGGTGCTGCCAGTTTTGTAAAGTTTGTTACCCAAGACAAAATGGGGTACCCACCATTTCTATTGGGGGTTAAATCCGACTCCCAAACCGTTGGTGATTGACTATTGTTAAGTGTAGATGCATAAGTTTGTAATGTTGCAGCATCTGCCACCGATGTTCCATCATTTGCTATGGTATTTGTACCTGAACTGGCTAGAAAATAAGTATTTGTTACTGTTCCAGTTGGTGTTGTTCCACCAGTACCAGTAAGTTGAGCGGCTATTGGTTCTTTAATATTACCTGTTACCGTTCCTATATTATAACAATTCAATATAGTTCCGAAAGATCTGCCAACTGTTCCTCCTACAAAACCAAGAATTCCGCCTGCACAATTTTTAATATCTACTGTGGTACTAGCTTTAATAGCTCCGGTATTGTAACAATTTGAGATATTTAACACTGCTACAGGACTAGGAGTGCCAGTATTATATCCATAGCCAACAATTCCGCCCGAAGCACCATTTGTTGAACCATTGATTGTACCCGTATTGAAACATTTATCAATGGCAATATTTCCAGTGGCACTACCTGCAATTCCTCCTACATAATTTGGGGAAGAAATTGCTCCACGATTATAACAGCTACGAATATAACTTACATCCGAACCACCATTTGTGATTAACCCCGTAAATATCCCAACAATTCCACCTGTATTTGGGCTTGTGTTTTGGGTTGATTTTACTATACCTACGTTGGAGCAGCCATCTATAGTTGAAACACCATCTATTCTTCCAACAATTCCACCTGCGTTAGTGTAACCGGATACATTAATGGTGTTTTTGCAATTTGAAAGCTGAGTATAAACACATCTACCGGCAAGTGCAGCTGTATATGTTGTACCAGTTGCATATGTTGTTGTAACGCTACCAGAAGCCATTGTGATATTTTTAATAATCACATTTGCCGAAACAGTCCCTACAACATAACCAAATAAACCCTTGGGATTTCCAGAGGCAGTATTATTAATATAAATATTGCTGACAAGATGATTATCACCATCAAAAATTCCTGCAAAGGCAGTTGTGGTGGATGTACCAATAGGAGTCCAGCTTTTTGTAGGACCGTTCAAATCAATATCCGCTGTAAGTTTGTAGTAAATACCGCTAGTATTTACATTCGCAGTTTGAGTTGCATTAGCCTGCGAAGCCAAATAAGCCAATTGTTCGGCAGTGGCAATCTGATATGGATCGCCAACAGTTCCTGTGCCACCTGCAAAAGCAGCTGCTGCTGTTCCATCCCAAGCTGTAGCAAAGGCAGAAACTGCCAGTAACGCACTAAATAATAATGTAATAATTTTTTTCATTTTTGTTTTTTTGTTTTGATTATTAATAATAATATTTTAAGAAATTAAAGTGTTAGTAATAAGACTATTTGACAATTATTTTTTTAGAAACTATCCCATTGCTAATAAAGTATATACCGTTATTTGCTGGAATTTTTTCCTGATTTGATGTTGCTATTTTTGCAACAATCACTTGACCCAAGGTATTCACAATATTGATTTTCATTCCCGCACAATCTTTTACCATGATTGCTCTTTCAATTCCGTAAACAGAAAGATTACTTTCCAGCAATTCGGAATTGGTAGTTTGATTATCATAAATTACTTTTACTGCTTTTGTTTCGTAAACCAAATGCCAATTGGTAGGCAAAGTGATAGCACTTAAATTTCCTGTCACTGCTTTCGTTGCTGTTATTAGAATAATGGTATCATTCACCTGAGGTGAGTAATTTGCCGTGAAATTGAGTGATAAACCTGAAACATCCAACGTGCCGTCAGCTGATGCCAAGCTTATTTGGTCAAAATCTTTTCCTACAGTTGCTTTCCCTATTGCATTGGCCATGTAATTTCCTGTCAATGAATACGTACCACCACTTGTATTGGCATAATAATTCAGTTTGCCAATGCCTGAGGCTCCCGGCGAAATAACTCCTGTACCCATAAAATTATCCGACACAATACCACAATATCCGGCAAGCGTACCACCATTATTATTAAAAGTGAAATCGTTGGCAATACCTGTGCTGTCGTTGATTACCGGAGTAACTGTATTTTTAGTAACTTTGCTGATTAGTGTTTCTGAATTGGAAGTAGCAGGAGAAACAGTTTTGATTTTATTCAAAGGACGTACCGCCATTTTCCCCGAGCCATTACCTGTAGTAGGTCGCTGAATGGAAAATAATCCCCAAATCTCACCATGTGTAGCTACGCCTGTATTGACAATTGCCTGAACCGTAATGACTTCTCCGTCGGGATTGGCAGTGGTCGGAAACGTAAAGGTATTTGGGTAAGGAAGTCCTGTTGTTGGAGTTAATTCTCTGTAATTTGCAATGCCTCCAACTGTCCAACTCACGCTGATTTTTCCGTTGTATTTCAGAATAATTCCTTCGCCTTTTCCAACAAAGCTGATTGGTTCTGCTAGTAAATCAGTGGTATAAACCGGCACACCATACCAATTCTTACTGGCTGCCCAGTATTGAGTTGTACCGATTGGGGTAATTCCATCGAGGCGTGCATATTCAAGATTTCCTGTTCCAACTAATGTGTTAAGCGGCATTTCTGATGTTGGTAAAGATTGGTCTAAACCCTGAATAACATTTGTAGAAAGCGCATTGGCATATACTGCATGCCCAATATCCGACGGATGAGTTCCATCAGGAAAAAATGTTGCCAAGCTATAATCACCGTTTATAAGACCTGTGTTAATGTTTGGACCGTTCAATACTTCGGTAATGCCATATTTTTGTGCCACTTTGTGGAACGTTTGCACCGATGGTGGAACAATTCCGTTTGCATAATAAGTGGTTTGGTAATTGGCCATACTGGTGTAAAGGAAAACAATGCTGATTTTAGGGTTTTGGCGAATGGCTTGTCTTACAATTCCTTCCATACCATCAATACGGTTCAAATCTGATGAACTGGCATCATTCACGGCAAACTCCACCACTAATAAATCGGGATTACGTGTCAAAAGTTGTGCTCCAACTCGATATGCTCCATAAGAAGACGGTGTGCCTCCTACTCCTGCATTGAACGAAGTGGCAGCACCTCCTCTTTTGGTTATTTCGGCAATAATGGCTACAGAAGATTTCGAGTAATAATTGTTTGAATATCCACTGGCACCTGTTCCTTGGGTTATTGAACCGCCCAGATAACAAAGAGTTACCGGTTGTTTATTCCTTACTTTCTCGGCAAAAAAGCCCAGATTTGAAGTGCCAACCAACTGCACATCGTTCACATTGGAAGTTTTTGTCCAGGGCGATGCAAAATTTACCGTTCCATTTGTAAGGTTATTGAACTGGGCTTTGCCTGTTCCGGTTAATCCTGAAAGTGAACCTTTTCCGATGGTAATTGTTCCTGCATTGTTAAACGTACTTTTCCCATCACCCAATCCAATGGCCCTTGCTTGTGAACCGGTTGCGCCAAAAGTCATAGTGCCGGTGTTGATAATGGTGGCTGTGGCGGTATTTGATTTTACGGTAATTCCTTCGGCGGTGTTGTTTCCGTTGATGGCAATCGTGCCACTATTGTTAAGTGTGGTTATTCCAGTGCCGCATAAGTAAATGTAGGCTTGCGATAAAAATCCGCCCAGATTGAAAGTTCCTGTATTCGTAATTTCGTTGCTCACTGCATTTGGTTCGCTGTAAATGCCATTGGCACTTGCGCCTCCCAAATTTATTGTTCCATTATTGATTAATTTATTGCCAAAAGCAGTTCCTAAATACAATGGAGCAGATGAGGTAGAGAAACCTGAACTAAATGAATTCAAAGTCAATCCAGCACCAACAGTCAATGATGTTACCGAACTCGCTGCATTGATTTTCATCAATCCGTACAAAACATTGGTGCCGGCATTGATTGTGCCCGAACCACTCAAAGTGGCTGTTCCTGCAGTTATTCCAATGGCATAATTTTTAGCTGCGGCAGTTAAAGTTACTGTTCCATTGGTAGCAAAGGAAGGATTTGCATCGGTTTGAGTAAAACTAATACAATTCCCCAAGTTACCAGTTGCTTCAGTGTTTACACTTAAATTTCCACTGCCCGAATAAGATGATGGAACAACTAAAGCCCCACCTGAATTGGCAAAACTTATCCCGTTACCTGTACCCGTTCCAGCAATGACCGACAGTGAACCAGTATTTTCAATAGCTCCACCTTGCAACAATACCTGTGTTTGATTGGGCGTATCGGAATTTACCGAAAGTAAACCGGAAGCAGCAATCTGTAATTTTGGTTGTGTTGCATCGGCAGTTGTAGCCAATGTCAGTTTGTCAATTGTGCCCACATTTGTAGAAATAGTGGCCGTATATCCACCAACAATGCAAACCTGGTCTTTGGAACTTGGAACAGCATTTGCCGACCAGTTCAATGGATTCGACCAATTTGTATCCGTTCCCGCACCGCCTGTCCAGTAAATGGCTTCGGTGGCACCCACTGAATAAGAATTCGTCAAATCGAAATTTGCGGCATCAACGACAGTATAAACAAGGACATAATACTTTGTGGCTGGATTTAAACCCGTAATCGAAACGCTTGTTCCATCGCCTTTGTAAACGCAATAAGCAGCAGGATCATTCTGAAAAGCAGTTCCAGAACCAACAACAGTATTTGGAGTATAATTTGAAGGCGAAAGGGTTGGAGTGCCTGCAATAATGGCATTGGCAGCTTTCACAAAAACAAGCGTGCTATGATTTGCTGAATTATGAGCATTTGCAGCATTCCAAGTAATGTCGGCGGTCGAAGTTCCTGTTGAAATTAGCGTTACACCTTTCACCTCGTTGGGCATAGTAGCCACATTTGCAGTTGGTACTGAAGTTGTATTAAAAAGAATGTCTGCTGCTGAATTTGTATATGAATAGATTTTGTAATTATACATTGTCCCCGGCAACATATTGCTGAATGATGGCGCCGTTTTAGCGGTAGCATTTAGTTTTACATTCGCCAAACCGCCACTAAAGACAGTAACATCAACAGGGTCGGTAGCATCCACTGGGTCGGTAATTACTCCATTGCTTGCTTTCATCAGGTATCCATCTGCAGTTATACCTCCAACTATTGCTGAAGTCCAGTTCAGCTGAATGCTTGAAGTCGTGATTGAACCTTTTGAAACATTTGAAACCTGATAAGTTGGTTTTAGTTTGGGTGCAGCCTCCCATTTCAGAATTGGGTATCCACCATTAATACCGTTTAAGTCATTGGTCCAAACAGAAGGAATCTGATTGTTGTTTAATGAAGTTATAAAAGCAACGTCCTGCAATTCAGAAACCGTTTTCGAAGTTCCTCCATTGGCATTTGTTACAGCCAAAGTGCCTAAATAATAACTATTTACAACCGAACCTGTACCATCTGTTGTAAGTGCACCTCCTTTTAAAGCTCCCGCAATGGCTTCAACAATTCCTCCAGTTTTAACTGCAGTTACTGCTCCAGTATTATAACAATTTGTTATTGCCTGAAAGTATTTTAAGAGAGCATTACCTCCTGGATAACCCAATATGCCTCCGTTTGTAGAACTGGTTGCACTCGAAGTGGTTTGTTTAACAGTAGCTGTATTATAACAATTCAACACATTAAAGGATGCACCATAACCATACCCCACAATTCCACCGGCATCTACACTGGCAGCGGAAATAGCCCCTTTATTAAAACATTCTTTAATGGTTAATATTCCTGAACTGGCACTGCCTGCTATTCCTCCAGCATTGCTCACTGCTGTTACAGCACCGGTATTGTAGCAGTAGCGAATATAACTGGTACTGCCAGTTGTAGCAACAGCAGCATTCCCTGCAATTCCGCCCACATGTAGCCCTGCACCCGAACCAGATATTGCACCTGAGTTTGAACAATACTCAATAATACCGGTAGTTGTAGAAGAACCAAAAGTACCCACAATTCCCGCCACTTGACTAACTCCCTTCACATTGATTGCATTTTTGCAATTAACAAACTGAGTATAAATTGATCTTCCGGCAAAAGCTCCAGCAGTAGAACTCGCATTAGTAACTGTTATTGAACCTGTAGCAACGGTCAGATTTTTGATAATAACATTCACCGAAGCCGTTCCTGTTGGATAACCAAATAAACCGGCGTAAAGTGTGGTGGCATCATTCATATAAATGTTGCTGATGACGTGGTTATCGCCATCAAAGATTCCCGCAAAAGCCGTGGCTGTGGCTATTCCAATGGGTGTCCAACTTTTTGTTGGCCCATTCAAATCAATATCAGCCGTTAGTTTGTAATATTTTCCTGCCGTATTTGCATTGGACGTTTGGGGCGAAGCGTTTGCCAACGAAGCTAAATAAGCGAGTTCTTCTCCGCTGCCGATTAAATATGGTGTGGCCTGTGACCCATTGCCACCGGAAAAACTGGTAGCAACGGTTCCATTCCAGGGACTTGCATTTGCAATTACCGCCATACTAACTAATAAAATGATATGGGAAATTCTTTTCTTCACGACTATTGTTTCTTTATTTTACAATGACTTTACTTACAGAGCTATGTGTACCATCGGTAATTTTTACCAAATAAAAACCTGACTGTTTTACATCTAAAGTTAAATGTGATTGAGTTGATTTTTGATGGTTGATAAGACTACCATTGATAGAATAGAGTGATAAATCATAGGAACTAACATCTTCTAAATCAACCTGTATTGTTTTCCCTACGGCATATATGTTCAGGTTTTTAAATTCAATATTTTTTAAACCGGTATATGCAGGAACTGGTGAAAGCTCCCAAACCAAAACAGGAAATCCAGCGTTTCCAAAATTCACATCCATGCTCCACACTGATGGTGACTGACCATTGTTGATTGTACTAATAAAAGCAGGTAACTGCATTTCTACTGCAGTTTTTGATGTTCCACCATTAATATTCGTTACGGTCAAGGTACTTAAATAATAACTGTTTACAACCGAACCTGTACCGTCGGTAGTAGCTGCTCCACCTTTTAAAGCACCTGCAATGGCTTCTTTTACAACACCCGTAACTGCTGCTGTATTGTAACAATTGGTAACAGCTTGAAAATATTTTCCGGCAGCATTTCCTCCCGGATAGCCAAGTATTCCACCAGCATAAGGTGTGGCGTAAGCTGCGTTAGTTTGTTTTACTAAGCCTGTATTGTAACAATTCAACACATTAAAAGAAGCACCATAACCATACCCTACAATACCACCAGCAGCAGTATTTGATGCTGTTACTACTCCTTTATTAAAACATTCTTTAATAGTTAGTATTCCAGCACTACCACTTCCTGTTATTCCGCCCGCATTACTAATTGCAGTAACCGCACCCGTATTGTAACAGTAGCGAATATAACTTGTAGCACTTCCAGCAGTGCTAACAACGGCAGAATTACCGACAATTCCACCTATATGTAGTCCTGAACCTCCACATGTTATTGTACCAGAGTTTGAACAGTACTCTACAACACATACACCTCCGCCTAAAGTCCCAACAATTCCCGCCACTTGACTAGATCCTTTAATATTAATTGTATTTTTACAATTATAAAAATGAGAATAAGCTGCTCTTCCTGCAAACGCCCCGGTAGTTGAACTCGCATTCGTAACAGTTATTGAACCAGAAGCAATTGTTAGGTTTTTGATAATTACGTTTGACGACGCTGTTCCGGTAGGATAGCCAAATAATCCGGCATAAACGGTAGTAGCATCATTGATTAAGATATTGTTGATGCTAAAGTTATTCCCATCAAATATTCCGGCAAAAGCAGTAGCTGTGGCTGTACCAATGGGTGTCCAGGCCAAACTTCCTAAATCAATATCAGCAGTAAGCTGATAATACTTACCTGCCGTGTTAGCATTAGCAGTTTGAGGTGAAGCATTGGCTAATGATGCTAAATACGCGAGCTGTTCTGCCGTAGCAATTTGATAAGGATCAGTGGATGTACCTGTACCACCTGCAAAGGCAGAAGCGGTTGTTCCATCCCAAGCTGCAGCCATAACCGATACGGCAAGCTGCACACAAAATAATAAAGTAATTAGTTTTTTCATGATGTTTGTTTTTAAATGTTTTTTTCGATTTAAAATTGTTTAAAGTTATTTGTTTGCCGAAATTTGCCATTTTAATATCGGATATCCATTGTTTATTTTTGAATCAATGACCCATACTTCCGGTTTTTGACTGTTGTTTATAAGCTTTACGAAATCTTTTAGTTTTAACTCATCGTTGGTTTTTGCAATTCCTCCATTGCTATTTGTTACAGCTAAGGTACTTAAGTAGTAACTGTTTACAACCGTACCTGTACCATCTATGGTAAGGTCGCCACCTTTAAGTGCGCCTGCAATTGCTTCGGCAATACTAGCTGTTTTGGCAGCAGTTACCATTCCAATATTATAACAATTGGTTATAGCCGAGAAGTATTTACCTTCAGCATTTCCACCCGGATAGCCTAAAATACCAGCATTTAAAGAAGTTTTGGGAACGCCTGAATTGATTTGTTTAACAGCACCTGTATTGTAACTATTCAACACATTAAGTAATCCATAACCATAACCAACAATACCACCTGCCGCATTATTTACCGCACTAATATTTCCTGTATTATAACACTCTTGAATGGTTAGGTTACCCGAATTCGAACCAACAACACCTCCGGCATTAGTAATGGCAGAGACAACACCGGTGTTAAAACTAAAGCGGATATAACTGTTTGAATTTTTACCGTTGTTTACTGCTGAGTTGCCAACTAAACCACCTACATGCAAACCGGCTCCACTAGCAGATATTGTTCCAACGTTCGAACAATACTCCAAAATGCAGGTTGATGTACTTGCGCCTAAAACACCAACAATACCACCTACATTATTAAATCCTTTCACGTTGATTTTATTTTTACAATTAATAAATTGCGTGTATATAGCCCTGCCGGCAAATGCACCATTGCACGAAGCGGAATTTGTTACAGTTAAAGTTCCGGAGGTAATTGTAAGATTTTTAACGATTGCATTTACGGCCGATTTACCATTTACATAGCCAAATAAACCACTATAAAGCGTAGTAGCATCATTGATATAAATGTTTGCAATTGAATGGTTATCCCCATCAAATACACCTCCAAAGTAATTTGTAGCAGAAGTACCAATTGGGGTCCATGGCATATTGCTTAAATCAATATCGGCAGTAAGTTTAAAATACTTCGCTTGCGTATTGCCATTGGCAGCATTGGCTTGATTGGCCAAATAGGCAAGTTGTTGTGGCGTTGAAATGAGGTACGGATCGGCAGAAGTACCGGCACCGGAAGCATAACCGGAAGCAATTGTTCCATCCCAAGCTGCAGCCATTGCCGTGAAAGCAAGCTGTACAAGAATCAATATTAAAAATAGTTTTTTCATGATGTTTTTTTGAGTATTAAATGATTAGTCAGTATTCGTATAATTTCATCTTCAACACATTTCTTTTTTAAATTGAAGAGAAAGTAAATTTAATTAATTATTATTTCACTTGAATTGTAAAATCTTGTTTTACTTGTTTGGAAACGCCCAAATATGAATTGGTATAGACAAAAACGGCTTTGTAAATTCCGGCATTTTTGTACACATACAGATATGGTCGTGGTAGGCCATTCACATCCTTTATGGCTATGCCCATATCTGCTGTTCCTCTACTTAAATTGATTATTGGTGAAACCAGCCAGGTTTCATTTTTGTAAGTCGCTTGTCCAGTAACCTGAACTTGAGTACCTGAAACTACCCATTTTTTTGCATAAATAAGATCCCCACTTACCAAACAAGAATACCACGAAGTATTACCAACACCGGTAACTAATGTTGTAACCGGACTGATTAAATTAGTTGTCAATCCAAATTCTTTGGTTGAATCAGCAACCGTAAATGAATTCACGAATGCGGTAGGACCTTTGGCAATGGTGTCGTTTTTATATTTAAAAGCAATATAGAATGGTTTTTTGGCATATTTTGTTACATCCAAATCGCCAGAGGCTTTACCTGCCGTAGCCGAACTTGTGCTATTATCAGCAAAAAGAGGAGTAATATCTCTCCACGTGGCTGCTTTAATTGAAATTATTGCTGTTCCTGTTAATTGGTGATTGGCAGTATAATCGGTCGATAAATAAACCTTATACTCATACTTTGTTGATGTAGCTGCAGCATCTTTATATAATCCGCTCACAAAATTTATCTTCGCATTCGTAACGGTCGTTTCTTTAACTCCATAATAATTTGCCAAAGCTTCGCCGGACCAAAAACTCACATAATCAGCATTCCCAACGGGTGTAAAAGTAATTGTATCCCCTTTTGAGCACTTCAACGTGTCAGCAATAATAGCTTTATTAGGCACATAACTCATTGCCGGCATTTGTATATCTGTATTTTCGCAAGCTACAAAAGCAAGTGAAAAAATGATTAACGATAATATCTTATATCTTTTCATCTTAAAATTATTAATTGTCAATTATTAATTATCTTGTTACCAGCCCGGATTTTGCAATCCTTTCATGGCATTATTTTTCGAAATCTCTCTCTCAGGATAAGGTAATAAATTAAACTTAGTTCCCTGAATACTTCTTCCCCAGTTACTTATAGTGGCGTCATCCAAAGGTAAATTTGCAAGTGTTTCGTTTAAAATTCCCCATCGGATTAAATCGCTTCGGCGATGCCCTTCTCCAAATAATTCGCGTGCACGCTCATCTCGTAATTCTGAAATGAATAAGTTAACATTGTTGGAACGTGGATCCGTAGCAGTAATAACTGAAGCCTTAGATCTGCCTTTCACTAAATTTATTGCAAACAAAGCTTCGGGAGTAACTTGATTTTTTGCCATTACATCGGCTTCCGCAAATATAAGCAACACTTCTGAATAACGAATAAGTGGGAAATTACAGGGTGAACCATAGCTTGTCAAAGTTGAAGCCACTTCGTAATCACGTCTCCATTTTCCTACCCATCGCCCTGGAGGAGCTGTAGTAATTTCATTCAAGTTATCTCTATAATATACATGTGTGGCATCACTTAAAGGATTGGAAGCGTCTATTTTTTGTGTGTATTTGGTTTGAGTAGTACCATATACACTTCCAGCCAAGGTATAGTCCTGAATAGTCCAATCGCGTCGTTCGTCCTTTGCTACCGGATAATAATTAGTAACTGTTCCAACAACCGTTTTTGTATAGGTAATTTCGTATAGATTGAATAATTTTCTGGTGGTTCGAGTGGCACTTCCTGCCTGTATAATGTCTACCCCATTGTATTTTAACGGTGCACCTATACCCGGAAATCCAGATACATTGGTATAAATACTATTATAATTAAATTCTACTTCCATAAGATTCTCGTTAAACACATCGTCATATTTATCGGTAATTAAATTGATAAAGACTTGTTTAAAACTAGGGTTCAACGAATGAGTACCTGTTGCAATCACATCGCCGGCATATTTAGCAGCTTGTGCGTATGATACTTGAGGGGTGATATTGAATGGAACGCCTGCCTGGCGAAGATAGGTACGGGCTTGCAATGCCATTGCAGTGGTTTTGGATGGTCGGCATGACTGTTCCAATACCGGATATTCCAACCGGTTTGGCAAGTATTTAATGGCAGAATCTAATTCGGAATGAATGGTATTAAAGACAATTTCGGCAGAACTTACCGGTATATGAATATCCTGAGGCGTTAAAGTTGCAGTCAGCTTCAAAGGTACGGCTCCCCAATTTTGCACTAAATGAAAATAAAACAAGGCTCGAATAAATCTTGCCTGAGCAATCATCGAATTGCGGTTAGCAACGGTCATATTGGGTACGCTGTTGATATTATCCAAAAAAACATTCGCTCTGTCAATGCCTTCATACAAATATCTCCAAATATTAGTAACTGACTGATCGGCAGAGGTATGAAGCCAACCAGAAAGTCCGGTTTGTGTGGTTGAAGCACCCCAACATAAATCATTGCTGTAGGTGTCCAACTCGTTAATCAATGTTCTTCCATAAAGACTTTGATTTCCCATAGAGTTATAAACAGCTGTTAATGCTGTCTTTGCATTTTTTTCGGAAGAGAATAACTGTTCTTGAGAGATAAAATCTTGTGGCTCCACTGCGAAGAAGTCGTTGCATGATGCCAGCAAATTAGCCAGTAAAATGGTTGCGAATATTGAAATAGTAGTATGTTTCATGATTTCTGATTAATATTAAATTAAAAAGTGATATTACCCCCGATTGTGAGAGAAAATGCCCGCGGATAACTCGAAAAGTCAAAATTCCTTGTCATGGCGCTATTTGCTGAAGAAACCTCGGGGTCAAAGCCTGTATATTTTGTCAGTGTATAGATGTTCTCAGCACTACAATACAACCTCAAGGTTTTGATATAGAGCTTTTTTAATAGTCCGGTTGGAATGGTATATCCTAACTGTATTGTTTTTAATTTTAGAAATGAGCCATCTTCTACTAAGTCTGAATAATACGCCCGATTGTTAGTTCGTTGCGAACCAATTGTAGGTATCAAGCCTGTTGGATTATCACCCGAAAAAGCATCGAGAAGTGCTGTTGTTGAATTATAGCCATAAGGCGAAGCAACTGTGTAGAGGTAATTATTCACATTCAGAATATCATTACCATAGGACCATTGTAGAAAGATATTTAAATCAAAGTTATAAGCTTCAAATTTATTACTCATTCCACCAAAATGTTTTGGATTGGCATCACCAATTACAGTGCGGTCGGATTGGTCAATTTTTCCATCACCATTAATATCTTTAAATTTCATATATCCGGGTGTAACGGATGCTCCACGGGCAGTAGGATAGTTAGTTGCAATATCTGTGTTGCTCAATAAGCCATCAGAAATATATCCGTACATTTGCGAAAGTGGTTTACCCACTATAGCAATATAAGCAGGAAAATTATTCCAGGTATTGTAGTCGCCAATGTATGCCCAAGTAAGATTGCTGGTCATGGTAGGCTGTGCATTAGCCAATTCCATTACTTTATTGCGAATAAATGAGATATTAAAATCAGTTGACCATCTGAAATTTTTTGTGCGAATATTTTCCGTGAACAAGCTAAACTCAAACCCTTGATTTTGAACTTTGCCGATATTCATATACGCTTTATCAAAGCCGCTCGAATTCGGCATCTCCGCATTTAACAACAAGTCATAGGTCTTTTTATAGAAATAATCCGCTTCAAATCGTATTCGTTGTTTAAAGAGTCCAATTTCTAAACCAATATCGGTTTGTTCAGTGGTTTCCCATTTCAGATTAGGGTTTGCCATTTGGGTTTTTACGGTTGCGTTATTAATAGCATTTCCAAAGTAATAGGTATAGGGTTTGGAAGCTAAACTGCCAATATATTCATCATAAGTAGCAAAATCATCCACATTATTATTTCCTGTTCTACCCCAACTGGCACGCAGTTTTGTATTTGAAACAATGTTTTTGAGAGATTTCATGAATTTCTCTTCACTCAGCACCCAAGCACCGGAAGTGGATGGAAAGTATGCCCATCTATTATTTACACCAAACCTTGATGACCCATCGGCACGAAATGATGCAGAAAAAAGATAGCGGTTGTCAAACCCATAGGTTACCCTACTTATTCCCGAAGCAATAGTTGAAGCACTACCTGTTACTGATACCACTTTCGGAGTGCCTTCGGCCAATGCGTGTAGTCCCAAATCATCGCGGGTCAAATTCTGTGCTCCAAAGCTATAAGTTCCAAAATTTCGACCGGAAGCGGTGAACCCCAACAAAGCTGAAACTTTATGTTTTTGCTTAAATGTTTTGCTGTAATTTAGCGTATAATCGTTCATCCAGTTAAAAATACTTTGTTGGGACATTGAACCATCTGCATATCCTTTTGTTCTGGCTGTTTTTGTGTTAAAATTATTGAATGCTTCACGAGCCAATACATTGCTTGACACGCTACCGAGAACTTTGAAAATCAAGCCCTTTATTGGTTCATATTCAAGGTATGCATTTCCCGAAATAGCGGTTGTTTTTTTAGAGTTATACTCATTCAAGGCTGTCAAAATCGGATTATTCCGTTGGTCATTCAAATCCACGGTATTATCTACATTCGCTGGATCTTGTCCTGCATATACAAACGGAATATAGGACCATGCCGAATGCATTAAATTACTTGAGTAACTATTTGGGTCTGCTCCTAATGTGGTATTTAGCGAAAAATTACCGCTAACTCCCATTCTGAGTTGATTGCTGAAGTTTTGGTCAATTCCTAATTTGGCTGTGTACCTATCACTGCTTGATCCAATAATGACACCATCTTGTTTAAAATAAGACCCGGAGAATATATATTTTGTTTCTTGCGTTCCACCTGATATCGAAAGTGAATGATTTAGGATCGGTGCCTCCCTAAAAAGCAGGTTCTGATAATCGACCATTGGCATAGTTTTATAATCTTCCAGCGTCATTGCAGGTCTGGGCGGAGTGATTTTGGAAAATGTCAAATAATCACTGGTAGCAGTTCCGTTGCTGAGCGTCATTTGGAGTTTCACAAACTCGTAAGGATTTAATACATCCACATGTGCCGATGTTTTTTGCGTTCCATAGAATGTTTTATAGCTTATGGTTGGTTTTCCCACTTTACCCTTTTTGGTGGTAATAATAAGTACTCCGTTTGCGCCCCGTGCTCCATAAATTGAAGTGGCCGAAGCATCTTTCAGCACCTCCAACGATTCAATGTCATTTGGGTTAATGGTGTTGATATAATCGTCGGTCATCACAAAACCATCAATAACATATAAGGGTGAAGAGTTTGAAGTGATAGAGTTTGCACCGCGAATAACAATATCAACTGCTTCGCCCGGTTTTCCACCCAAGGAAGTAACCTGAACACCCGCCATACGTCCAGCTAATGCCTCATTAACAGATCCCACAGATACGTTTTGAACAGTTTTTATATCTACCTTTGAAACCGCGCTGGTTAAATCTCGTTTTGTAGAGGTACCGTACCCAATTACCACTACCTCGTCCAAGGATTTGGAATCCTCTCTAAGGGTTATTCTCAAAAAGTCTTTCGCTTTTATTGCAACTTCCTGGCTTTCATAACCAATATAGCTAACTTTCAATAAAGCATTTGTGGATACCAGTAAAGAAAAAGAACCATCCAAACCGGTTATAGTACCAATAGTTGTGCCTTTTATGGTAACATTAGCTCCAATAATAGGGTCGCCATTTCCTTCAGAAACAATCCCCTTTACTGTTTTTTTTGTTTGAGCTGAGACTTCAGTTAAAAAAGGAGTTAAATAAATCAAAGATAGTAGCATTATGATTGAAAAACCATATTTTGGTTTGAATACCACTGTTTTGTTTTTTTTGTCTGTTGAGTAATTCATTTTTTGCTGATTTTTCCTGAATAGATTTTTATAGTTTGTCATTGTGTCTTTGCCATAATCACAATGCAAAGTTTGTATTTATTTTATTATTTCATTTGAAATTTTCGTGCATTTAATTGAAACAATTGTGCAATTAGTATTTAAAAGAAATGAATTTGCTTGAGAATATATATCATAATGATTTATATATCAACACATTGTAGTATTATAGTTTCATAGTTTTCACCAGAATGGTTGATTTATGATTACTTAAATCAAGGATATATATACCTGATGGAACATTCCCAACATTTATGGAGTTTATGCCATTGCATCCTGTTTTTTGTAAGAGTATTTTACCTTGTACATCTTTCAATGTTAAATTAAACAATGTATCATTTCCTTCTATTTGAATCTTCAATACATTTGATGCTGAAATGTTACCGAGCAATTTCACAGAAAAGCTTGCAGCCCGAATATCGTTGTTTGTTGTGATGTCTGCAGGATATAATAAATTCCAATCTGTATTTGACACAAAATCTCTTGTAGATTTGAATGGACCATTCACATTGTTCTGCATTGAATTGAATGCGATATAATTATTTTCGGTTGCAGTTGCGCTATACAATCCACCAATTCCTACATCGGTATTATTATGACAAATATTGTTGAAAATAACATTATCACTGGTACTTCTGTCGAGTGACAAAGCGTTTAAATGAATACCTCTTGAGTTTCCAATACAGGTATTATTCGCTATCAAACATTTGGAAGTATGCAGATTAGCAACAGCCATATTATAGGTCGATATACCCGGGCCAGTATTATAATTAATTGTATTATCCATTACAATATGATTGTTTGCGCCTTCCTCGATAAATATACCATCACGCGGATTATTGTTAAAAACGTTTTTCATTACTACCGAATATGTGCTAAATGCATCTAAATCAAGCCCATCGCTCTGTGCATTGGTGGATATATTTGAAAATGCATAAAGGCGACTCGATGCCAATTGCCAGATATTTCTTGACTTGCAACTATCTACAAAACATCCTCTTATAATGGTTGGACTTGTGCTAGATTTTTTGGAAATGCCTTGACCCAATGAATTTTTAACTTTAATGCTATCTAAAACCACATTTGCTCCTCCTGTAATATACACCAAAGCATTTTTGCCATTCAGATTTTTACCATCAATTGTACCGCCCGAAAATGAAGAATTGATACCACTGTCTTTGAAATAAATGACCGATTGCGTTTGACTGGAACCATTGGCTATCGTTCCATTTAATAAAATACATTCATCTTCCTTCACTAATAATGAGTCGGAAGCAGTTGTAGTATAAAAGTTCCCATTCAAATGACAAACCACCACGGCAGTAGGATTGGCAGTATGCGCATTGTTGAGAGCAGTCCGAATGGAAGACATACTGCCTGAAGTTATGGTAATATCAACCCTGGTTTTTCCTATTTTTATCAAATCGGTATGTTGATTCCCTATCAATGGCGGATTAAAATAAATGCAACTTTTACCTGTTGCGTCAGTAGTACTTATGCCTGAATTACAATATAACTGAGTAGTATTTGCTCCCGAACCACTTATGGCAGTGCCGTTGCTCAGTAAAGTATTTTTATAAATCATAGCCTTACCACAAGTCAGATTTAAAGCCGTAACATTGTTCTTTATCGTATTGTATGCTACCAAAGCTATGCTGGCACTATTAAATATCGATATGGCACTGCTACAATTTTGGACTGAATTATAAGTAACAGCATCGAAGATTCCACTAATATAAAGACCTGTTGAACAGCCAGTTATATTGTTATTTGCAACAGCAGAATTATCACTGTTTACCGAAATACCAATGTTTGAGGTTTGAATTGTATTGTCGGTACAAATAAAGTTAAATGAATCAATGTAATATATTCCAAACGCTGTGCAATTAGTAATGGTACATCGTGTGGCCGACCCTGCATCGGCATAAACGGCTGCACCTGCACCGGTATAATATATTCCACCGCTTTTGCAGTTTTGAATAGTCATTTTATCAATATGTGTTTTTCCTGATGTTGTAACATATACTCCTGTTACAAATTGATTATTTCCATCCAATAAGCTTGTTCCCACAGATGCTATGGTTACATAATGTCCATTGTTTACTGAGATTAATGATGTAGCAGTAGTATTGGATGCAGCAATTATCGTCGCATTTTTAAGTATCAGCAACATTCGGTCACTCAGTTGAATGGGCAAAGTAGTTACTGTAAAAGTCCCCGAAATTGTAATCCGAATAATATTAGTGGGAAAAGCAAGTCGTTTGGCATCTATAGCACTTTGTATAGTGGCAATGGGTGTACCACTGCTAAAAGACATATCAGAAATAACTTCAGTTGGTTTCTGAATGAAAGTCATTTTGGGTTCGGTAAAAAGACTTTGTGCAAAACAGAGAAAAGGATAGAACAGGAATAAGAGGTAAATGGCTTTTTTCATAAAGTATTTTTGGGGATGTAAATTTCAATGCAAAAATAGTTGGGTTATTTCGATAACTGCTGAAACAATTATGCATTTAATTGTTACAATCGTGCAAAAGAGTTATAATTGCATTCAAAACAGTTTTTATTTATAGAATAAGGTTGTCTATGCATGAGGAAATTGTTTGCGAATTTAAAGGCAAATATACATTGAATATCAGTATTTCGATTTTATTTTGTCAATTTGTTCAACTACACGACGGGCATAAGCCGCCTTGTCGGGTGGGTGGTTAATCTGACCAAGTCCGATGTTACTCACTTGATAGCAATTTCCTACTGCATTCAGAACATTGGGTAGTGATTCGGGATGTTTATTTTTGCGAACATAGATGAAAGGTAGCTTTTCGTCTCCCCAAGCCTCTCTCCAAGAGCGCACCAATGCGGGCATGACTGCCGACTGATCAGCACCCGCAATGCCGGTTTCATTTTCACCTTGATCCCATACAATTCCACTGACTGCATAAGGAATCACATTGGCAATGCGTATGGGATAATTGGCTCCATAATGTTCAGAACGTCCTTCGTTGTAAAGATAGGACAATGAAAACCCACCGGCCAAATCAGGCACATTGGGCCTAACAGGACTTTTGTTCCCATCGAGCTTTGCTTTTGCCGAGGCTTCTTCCCAAGCTTTCAGTTTTTCGGGATAAGCTGCCACCAACTTTGGGTAATCATTTTCGATATAATTTTTTAGTTGCCGTTGAATAACAGTATCCGACTCTACTGCATCACGACTCAACCAAATGCCTGACGAAGAAGAACTTTCGCATCGAACAATGATACCGATGGGAATATTGAGTTTTTTTCGCAATAGTACGGCTACGCTACTCATCATTGCCGGAGCATCCAAATAGTTGTCCTTTGTGAGTGCAATCCACTGTGGCGTTTTATTGTGATCTCTGGTAACCGCAGAAATTCGGATCAGAGAATCGCATCCAGCTTCCAAAAATTTGCGGGTATCATCGTCGCATTCGTAAAGCGCTTCTGGTGTTGCAAATTTCGGTAAAAACTTAACCGACACCTCCATGTTGGACTGACCTGAACCAAACCAGACTTCACCAATAAGTACATCAGTATAACGAATTGTCTTTCCACCCGAACTCACTTCCATATTATAAGGTCCACCTGCCTCCATTGGATTTAAAAGCACTTTCCAACGGCCTTCAGCATCTGTTTTTGTGTTTTTAACTTGACCGTTAAATTGAACTATAACTTTTGTTTCAGGTGCTGAACGCCCCCAAATTGGGACTTTAAGTAAACGTTGAAGTACCATGTAATCGCTAAAAATGCTTGGCATCAACAACTCTGTTGGAAGTTTGTGTGATTTTTCACTCGCAATTGCGGCGCGAATTTCAGGGCGTGTCATTCCAACCTTAGTTGCAGGTCGAAGATAGATTGAAGCTACTGAAAGAAAAGTTTTATTAGCAGAAGACAAATTCTTAAACAAAAGCGTTTGATTGCCAGCACCAAGACTTATTTCTCCCAGTTCCAACAATGCAAGAGAACCACGCGTATCCGGTGCAAAAGACTTTAATCGTTGATTGCCAACACTTACTTCAAAAGCATTTCCGGTTCGTGTAGCTGCATACTCAAGTGTCAAAAAATAACGATCTGTT
The DNA here is from genome assembly GCA_037134195.1 of Paludibacter sp. Lineage (GTDB taxonomy): Bacteria > Bacteroidota > Bacteroidia > Bacteroidales > Paludibacteraceae > Paludibacter. The sequence goes on from JBAXMR010000027.1 coordinate 29,672, forward strand.
TTTGTTTTTGGAACTGTAATATTCCAACCGATTGCACCATCCGTTGATGCCAAAGGTGAAAGCAACTGGTCAGCTTCAAATCCATCTCCATCCTGAAATGCCACCAATTTAGGCGAAACATTTTCATTCTGTTTGATCCAATAGGCTTTAATTGGCTCAAGTACAAATGCTCCGTTTGAAAGAGATTTTACGGAAACAGGAGTTATTTGAGCAATAGTGATGCTGAACACTGTGACAATCGTCATCAGTACAGCTGTGAAAATTGGTCTTTTCATATGTTTATATTAAGCCCCCTAACCCCCTAAAGGGGGAATAGAAAGAATCAGTTAATTGATAATCATTTTGTTGTATGTTCGAAATTTTTATTAATGACATGGATGTTTCATTATTTTAAAATATATAGTTTCTGTTTATACACCTGTTATTTAAAAATATATGGGTGCTAGTACCTGATTGTAATAATTGAATCACTTATCAATTCAAATAAATCATTTCTTCAATCCCGTCAAATCAGACCCCACGGTTAAAATGAAATACTCCAACTCACGTCCCCATTTTCCGGTCGATCCAATACAAGCACGCAAATATCTGGATATAAAGTTTCTAGTTTTGCAACCGCACCCTCCACTTTTACAACTCCACCTTTCATCCCGTTACGAGCTATTGCAATGCGGAATGCTTCACCACCCACCACTTTAGCTATTCCGGACAGTTGCTTTTTGGACACATCCCATTTCACTTTTTCTAAGTCCACATATCCTTGCATTAAATGTCGATTGGTGGAGAGTATTTGTGGATAATTCAACACTTCACGCACCGAAAACATACGGGCTTCGCCGGGCAACATGTTCTGTGAAAGCGTTTCTGATCCGGCAAATTTGCCCACCAATTTATTGCTCCAAAATTCATAAACATAGTATTTTTTTGTAGCATCTAGTCCTAAAGAACCTGTTGAAGCTTGATCGCCACTCAGCGGGGCAGCAATAGTGAGTGCTTTGGCTTCATCATTGTAAAATGTTACTTGTTGCCACTCTTTGTTAACAATAAACGAATACACCCGTGGATTTTTAACCCCCGTAAACGCATCTATCGGACGGGCGCTTTGTGGCGTGGAATGCATTGGGAAGGCACGCCCCAAGTCATACACTACTTCCGGTTGAAGTGTCCCCAAAGCTGCTGCTGATTCAATTCGACCACTGGTTACATAGAGCATCGTAATGATTGCCTGACGTTTAATGGGATCCATAGCGACGTCATTTTTTCTTTTCCCTTTTTCATCAAAACCGGTGAATGCCTTGCTATCAGGATAATAACTCATCACCACCCGATTTTTATACCATCTCAATCCACAAAGAGAACCCATTTCGGCTTGCCATTTGTCGTTATCAGTCCAAACCCGCTGTAAATCAACAATTCCCGCTGTCACGTCCAAACAATTTGAACCCAATGCACGTTCATGAATTAAACCCTCTGAACCTAAACCATCACGACACATTTGGAACCATTTCCGATAAGCGGAAGCGGTAGTGGCATATTTATCCTCAAAACCACCTTCGGGACGCCACGCAATATCGGGATAATCAAACTTGATTCCACTCAACCCGGCATTTTTTAGGTTAGCCCAAACGTCATGCATGTGATTTTGAAAACCTGCATCCGTGGCATCATAAGTAACCAAGGGATTAATATGGGTATGACTGCGGTGCAATTCACTGATATCATTTCTGAGCATGTGACCGGGGAAAGCTTCAGCATAATCATCAGATGGCATACCGCATTGAAAATAAGTTTCTGCCGTACCACCAGCCGCCTTCACTGCCTGAATCCATTTTTTAAAACTATCGTAAGAACCGTCCAGGTGTTTGTATTTTACAAAATGGGCATCGTCCCACCAACCTTGTTGTGTATTCCCATTATCAACGCCACAATAGGTATCCGGCTCTAATCGAACACATACAGGAATGGTCTTCAGCATATTGAGTTTTTTGGCAACGTCCATCTCTTCAACTAATTTCGTTGCACTGTTTTTTCCACTGAACCACCCACAAACGGTTAGGTTGTTATACGTATTCGGATGCGAGTTGGTGGCCAAGCGAAGCATTTGACCATACTTTTCCAAAGCTAAAAATGGATCGTCGGTGGTTACATCAATATAAAACAGGTCATTGGGTTGATAGCTTGCTCCTGCATCCACCAATCTGCCAACGGGATCTACCGCAGCCACTTGTGCATTCAACTTAGGGTATCCGGCAGGTATTTTACGCTCTTCCAATGGACACCACACCGTGCGCCAAGTCTGACCTATTTCCGGTTTAGTTGTTCCATATCCCGAATATCCATTCCAACATTCGTATTTACCCAACGCAACATATTTTGCAAAGTCCTGATAGGTCAAACCACCCATTACCAAACTTTTCCTTTTGCCCTTTGCTGTAAATGTCAACAAAAGACTATTTTCACAAGCACGGTCCACACCATCTTGAACGGAGTTCTTCGACGATCCGGCACCCCCATTCAGGTTCTTGGGATCATTCATCTCCAAGCCCGGAAATAGATTTCCCCATGCCATCGGCTGAAAACTTTTTACCCGAATGGCATAAGGGCGATGATTTACCACGCCACTTCCCAAAACGATAAAACCTTTGTCTGCGTAAACTGTAAAGGTGGTGAAAAATTCACGGTTATCACTTCTCAAACAGTTCAGGCTAATCATTTTACCATTTCCAAGAACGTCTGACACCTCCTTTACTTTCCATGATATTTTAGTCTTGGTATCTAATTGTCTATTAACAAAAACCTTTCTAACCTCACCACCAATACCATCAACTTCACCGTGTGCATTGGCAATGGCAACAGTACCATCAGCTACCTGAATAACATCGTAAGTGGAAGTTTTTAAATTAATTTCAATACGCACCAGGTTATTCTCTAAACAAACCTTATCCGGTTTTTCTACAACAAGAACTTGGTTTATCTTCTGGTTTGCCACATTGCCGGCATTTAGGAAGTTTGAATTTACGGATAAATTCAACAGAACCAGAAGGGATACTAAAAAGGGCTTCATTTTTCGGTCATTATTATTGCTTTTTTCATAATTTCAATAGTTCGTTATAAAAATAATTTTTTGAACGCTAAGTCGCAAAGTTGCAAAGCCGCAAAGAAAAACTGAAAGTTTTTGTCTTAGCGTTCTTTCTCTTGTTGTTGAATATAAGGCATTTAAAACTTAGCGGCTTTGCGTTTACTCTTTTATTTGGAATAAGATTACACTTGGTCAAAATCAACTTTTAAGTTCTTGTCCTTAAACATAATAGGTACTTTTATAACGAATCATTGCATAATTACAAATAACACCCTTTTATTTGGAAGTGAATTACATTACTCCAATGTCCAGTTTGTAATGGCTAAATCATTTCTTCAACCCAGTCAAGTCAGACTCAACAGTTATTTTACCATTACCAGGCACAACTGTCGCTCTAAAGTCATCGTTAATTTCTATGTTGGATGAAGTTTTTAAAAGTATTTGTTTGCCATCCACTTTATTAACCAAAAGTTCCATTGCCCCTTTCTTGTTAAATACACAACCATAAATATTGATTTTTGTAGGCAAATAGTCTTTTAAAGCTTTGTTTTCGGTAAATACAATACCGTTATTCTTAAAACTGGAGTTACTTATGGTCAATACATCCATTGGTGTTTTTATGGCAAAAGCAGCGATGGGTGCATTGTGCAAAAAGCGAAGGTTATCAAATGTAAGCTGCTCTTGTTTAGGTACTTCTGCGCCAGGATAGTATGAACGACTAAATTTCCCAATATCAAAATGCACAGAGAATCCTACTCGTGGCTTTTCAAGAAATATATTCCTGAAAATAACGTTTCGAACACCGCAAGTGTAAACAGGGTCATTTTGTATCATCACCCAAGTGATACCATCAAGTACCTGAATCCCTTTATCATGAGTAGGTTGAGTGTTGGAAATATATACTTTCCCATCCGGATTACCCTTCACACGATAAACTCGTCCATTGGACACGACAGCGTCGGAATTTTGCACTTCCATGCCTTGTTTCCAATCTATCCAAGCACCTGCAATGATTCGACAAAAGAATCCTATGTTTTTCTCTTTCACACCCGGCAAGTCGTGACAATTCTCCACTATTCCGTCTTCAATCCATCCCAATTCAGGATTACCTACCGTATAATCGTGGGCATTTAATGCAATGGCATCATCACCGGTTTCAAACACGCCGTTGCTGATCAAAAAACGTTTTCCACGACCCAAATGAACACCATCTTTCCAACCTTTGATAATTACATCGTTTATGATTATATCTTCGAAAGTACATACATGAATGCCATACTGTGCTTTACCTAAATCCATACAACGAAAACGATCAATCCGCAAATCCTTTACATAGAAAAATGCAAGTTGACCATGTAAGCCCACCGCCTCTTTAAAATCGCGAACATCCATTCCATTCACAATAATCTGTAAACCTTCAATACATATATTTTCATCATACGTGCGGGTAGCAGCACCTTTATTGACAATTACATGCGAAAACTTACCTTGTTCGTCCACTTTTTGCAGAAAAACATTATTTCCGAATTTTAATGTGGTATTACTTCCCACATAAATAGTTCCGGCCATTTTATAGGTTCCCGGCTGACTAACAGTGATAGTTCCGGTTTGATCAACCGCTTTTTGCAATGCCTTAACATTTTCAATTCCGGTGGCAGTGGGCGAAAACCCAAAGTTTGCTGCATTGTTGAAGTTTGATTTGTCGGGAGATGTACTTTCAGCAAAAATAACACTTGTTGTTATAGTAAGTGCTAGAAATAGAATGGTAAATAGTTTTGTTTTCATAGATTGTTTAATTGAAATCTGGATTGTTCTTTACATGCATAATATAACGATAGACTTGAAACGGACTCTTTTTTTGTTCATTTCAGATTATCCATCTAAGCGTTGCAAAGATGATTGTTTATTCTGTAATTTTATTGAGATTATTATGCATTTATTTATAATAATAGTGCAATTAATGCCTACCTATATAAAATAGCTGAAAAATAGATTAATAATTCAATACTTTGAATTTTGCAAGGTGTTGGTAAACTGCATTTTGACTTAATTCCATACTCTAAGCTCTTTAATATTATAAAAGGAAAGAATGCCTAATCTGAATCAAACATTCTTTCCTTAAAACAAAAAGACTTCTGTTAACCTTAAAATTAAATTCCTGATTTATTAGAAACTACATTATCCAAAATTCGTTTTAAACGGATCGCTGTTGAAGTAATCCGGGGAGTTTGATTTAGCCTCACCAGGTGCTTTCGGTGGCTTATATTTCAATTCCAGCACAATTTCATTAACCTAAAACATGCCTTTCATTTGTATTTTTAACGTATTTTCACCAACTCCTTATCGGAGAAGGTGAAAATAGAGTTTGTAAACAAATCATAGTTAATGCTAAAATCAATCAATAATCATTTTTTTTGTAATTGACTTACCTTCTATCGTCAGTTTTACTAAATATGCGCCCGGGCTTAAGTTATTATTCAATTGAGCATTTGTACTTGTTATATTTCCTGAAATCACCTTCTGACCAATCGTATTGAACACTTCAACGCTTACTTTGGCTGATGTGCCATTAATCACCAGCTGACCATTATGGGTTGAAATCCATACATTATCATTACTTTCTGGATTGATTCCTGTTGCTACAGAAGGAGCATGAAATATGAGTGTGAAACGGTTTGTACTGTTGTTCGAAGCAGCTGAAGTAAACGAATAATCGGCTAAAGTCAAATCCTGTTCAGCATTCAGCACATTATCTTTCAGAATAATCTGTGTTCCGGAAGTAAAATTGCTGAATTGTGAAGCTTTTATGCTAAAACTGCCGGAAGTAAGTGTCGAAAATCCAAGTACTATTTCAGTATCATAAGGAATAGAATTCATTCCATTGATAGCCAACTGCTCTGTTCCGGCAAGTGTATACAGTTCGGGAATTGATGCATTAGCATTCGACATTTTTTGCGAATCAAACATATCGTATCCATTCAATGCATTCGGATCGGAATAGATTAATGTTTCGTCACTGTTTACACCGTTCGATACCTGCAGACGAAGGGCAGGTTGTGCAGAGCTAAGCTGACTTTTCACTTTGAGCGGATTCAGGGTATCGGCTGTTGCATGAGTACGATAACTGTTGCTGAAGTTTACGCTGGCTGAAGATTGTCCGGAGCTTACCCGTACCCAGAATGCCTGCATTGGTGGAACAGTACCTACGATGTAGGTGTTATTACCACTGGCATTGATGTACTGACCTGATGTAGTATTATAGGTATCAAACTTATAGGTTGTTGAATTAGTTATCTGAGTCCGGTACCAGATTGATTTATCCAGATTAGGGGATGAATTAATAACTGTTCGTGCATTCAGATACGAAGGAAAGGGATTACCAATCAGATTGAAACCGGCGTGATCGGGAGCTGAAGTTCGGTAAACGGTCAGGCTTGGTGTTGCTCCGGTATTCAGGCTTCCTCCGTTAAAATTCAGTGTTACTCCATCTGCAGCCGGTTTTACAATATAGCCTAATCCGGGAGTTAAGGAGGTTGAATTACTGGTTACAGAAGTCCATCCAGCAGGTGAGCCTTTAGTTTCGTCGTACCAGTATAGCAGATTAGAACTTCCCTGTGGATTTACAACGCTTGCAGTTGCTCCGCTCACGGGTGATGTCATGTACCAGTTACGCGATTTGCTTAAATATTGTTGTACACTATATGAACCACCGGTTCCACCCAAAGTTTCAGGGGTTAAAATAGTGGCAGTTCCTGAAGCACTTGATACTAAATTCAATGTTCCACTATTCGATAAAGTTGTGCTTACCGTGAATTGAATTCCGGCATTGACAGTAATAGTTCCTCCTGAATTTATAGTCAGGCTGCTTGTTGTTGCATTGGCTGCTATAGTTACAGTGTGACCAGTCAAAATACTTATACCTGTTGCCGAAGAAGTTGGTGCAACAGTTGCAGATACCCAAGTACTGTTATTATTCGACGATTCCCAGGTTGCTGCATCGCTCCAGTTGCCTGTAGCTTTAGAACGGAAATAATCGGTTGCTGTTGTGGTTGTTGAAAAGCTCACTTCGTTACCATAAACCGTACCTGCTGTATTAGTTGCATAGGCTCTCACATAGTAAGTAGTACTGCTTATTAAACCTGTCATTGACGAAGTATAAGTTCCTGTTGCAGAAGCAGCACCTTTGGTTGTTTTAGAATTACTTGTTGTAGGAGTTGTTGATGTATTCCAACAATGTCCGTATTGTGTAGGATTTGGATTACCTAAGCTGGTAATATCTCCATTGGCAGTAGCAGTTGTTGATGCAATAACAGTCACAGCTTGGTTTGTTACTGTTGGAACTCCCAAGGTTGTAACAGTGGCAGAAGCCGAAGATTCATTTGAATCCACTGTACCAGTGTTTGAAATAGCTGCCACTTTATAAGTATAACTTGTATTGGCAGTTAATCCGGTAATTGCAAGAGTCGCTGTTGCTTGTCCGGTAACTGACTTCGATTGAACAAAGGTAGTGCCTTGATACACCGATACTGTATATCCCAATGCGTTCGAAACGGCAGTCCAGTTGGCTGTAAATCCGCTTGTGATTGGAGAACTTGCTGTACCAACAGTTGGAGCAGTTAAACTCGAACTTGTTGCTGTTTGCCATGTCAAAATTGGATAGCCATTATTTTTATTGGGTGAAACATCGCTACTCCATTTGGTTGCATCCAATGTTGAAGCATAACCCTGTAAAGTAGAGGCATCAACTCCTGTTCCACCATTGGCATTGGTTATTCCAGTCAAGGTATTTAAATAAAAACTATTTACAACTGAACCTGTACCACTGGCACCTGTACCGGCAAGTAACCCTGCAATTGCTTCTAATGTACTTCCTGCTGCTACAGCAGTAACTGCTCCTGTATTATAACAATTAGTGATTGCCGTAAAGTATTTGCCAGCCCCGCTCGTTCCTGGATTGCCCAATATACCACCATTTATTGCCACACTAGTTGCATGTGTACTTCTAACAGCTCCGGTATTGTTACAATTCAACACATTCAGTAAACCATAACCATACCCAACAATTCCACCTGAATTTGATGTTGAAGCAGTAATCGTTCCTTTGTTGAAACATTCTTGAATAGTTAAGGTTCCGCTATTTGTTCCTGCTATTCCTCCTGCACTACTTACGGCATTTACTGCACCTGTATTATAGCAATAACGAATATAACTTATAGGACTAACACTAGTATTGACAGATGAATTACCCACAATACCACCTACATAAAGTGAAGCTCCACTACCAGAAATTGTTCCGGCATTTGAGCAATATTCAATAATTCCGGTAGTTATAGAGTTCCCAAAAGTCCCAACAATTCCTCCTACTCCACTATATCCACTAACATTAATAATGTTTTTACAATTAATAAACTGAGTATAAACTGATCTTCCTGCAAATGCCCCAGCTGTAGAACCAGAATTAGTTACTGTGATTGAACCGGAAGCAATGGTCAGGTTTTTGATAATTACATTCGTTCCTGATGTTCCTGTTGGATATCCAAATAAACCAGCAAATAACGTGGTGGCATCATTGATATATATGTTGTAAATACTTTTGTTATTACCATCAAAAACTCCGGCAAAAGCAGTAGCAGTGGCTATCCCAATGGGTGTCCATGCATGTGCAGAGCCATTCAAATCAATATCCGCAGTAAGTTTGTAATACTTTCCTGCCGTGTTTGCATTGGATGTTTGTGTTGCATTAGCCAATGAAGCTAAATAAGATAGTTGTTCTGCGGTAGCAATCTGATATGGATCGCCGGAAGTACCCGAACCACCTGCAAAGGTTGAAGCTGTTGTTCCATCCCAAGGAGTTGTAGCAGAAGTGCTGAACGAACTGGATGGGGTTGAAGCATTCGAATCAAGATAAGTCGAATTATCACCCTTTGCGGTAACGGTATAGGTGTAAGAAGTGCTTGGAATTAATCCTGTGATGGCTTTGCTTAAAGTGCCTGCAGCCACATTGGTTGTACTTATCAGCGCAGAACTACCATCATAAACCTTTACATCATAACTGATGGCATTGCTCACAGCATTCCAGTTGGCAGTGAAACCGTATTGTATAATTGAAGAGGCTGTATTTACTGTAGGAGTTGAAAGTACTTGCCAAAGCAGATAAGGATAACCACTATTGTAAGATGCATTTTGTCCCCAAACAGATGATACGTTAATTAAAGTCAAGAATGCTCCGGCTTTTAATTCTGCATCCGTTTTTGCTGTTCCACCATTGGCATTTGTTACTGACAAGGTACTTAAATAATAACTATTAGCTACTGAACCTGTACCGTCAGTTGTAAGTGGACCGCCTTTTAAAGCACCCGCAATAGCTTCCACAGTTCCTCCTGCCATGGCAGCAGTAACTGCACCTGTATTATAACAATTGGTAATAGCATGAAAGTATTTTAAGAGTGCATTGCCACCAGGATAACCCAGAATTCCACCATTAATTGAGGTTGTTGCACCACTCGAAGTTTGACGTACTAATCCTCTATTATAGCAATTCAAGACATCAAATGAAGCCCCATAGCCATACCCAACTATTCCTCCTGCATCAGTATTTGTTGCAGAGATTGTTGCGGTATTAAAACATTCTTTAATAGTTAAACTTCCGCTGCTAGTACCAACTATTCCACCTGCATGACTTATTGCCGTAACCGCACCCGTATTGAAACAATAGCGTATAAAACTACTTCCAGTAGTGCCTGCAGAACCAGTAATACCACCTAAATATAGACCGGCACCTGCACAAGTTATGGCACCAGTGTTTGAACAATACTCAACAATGCATGTACCGGTACCCAAAATTCCGACAATTCCACCAACCTGACTAATTCCCTTTACATTGATTGCATTTTTACAATTAATAAATTGAGTGTATGCTGCTCTTCCTGCAAATGCTCCGGCAGTCGAACTCGAATTAGTCACCGTTATTGAACCGGAAGCAATAGTAAGGTTTTTGATAATTACATTTGTCCCTGCTGTTCCTGTAGGATAGCCAAATAAACCTGCAAATACTGTGGTTGCATCATTAATGTAAATATTGCTGATAGTGTGATAATTCCCATCAAATACTCCTGCGAAAGCCGTGGTTGTGGTTAGCCCAATAGGTATCCAGCTTCTTGTTGGTCCGTTCAAGTCAATATCAGCAGTAAGTTTGTAATACTTTCCTGCCGTATTTGCATTAGCTGTTGTTAATGATGCTAAATAGGAAAGCTGTTCGGCCGTTGCAATCTGATAAGGATCGCCCGCAGTCCCTGTACCTCCTGCAAAAGAAGCTGCAGTAGTCCCATCCCAAGGTGCAGCTATAGCAGAAAAAGCCAGCTGAACGCAAAATAGTAAAGTAAGTAATTTTTTCATATTGAATTAATTTAAAGATTTTTTGATTGATAAGTAAAGTTCATTCTTAAATTACATTGCAAAAGTGGAGTTTTATTTCTAAACACTATTGAAACTTTTGTGCAGAAATATCGAAAATTTGTGCATATTTTGATAAATCTGTCCATTATAAGACTTTGTTTTAAAAGAATACACTAAATTTGTGTTTGTATTCCTTTCAAATGAGTAGTCTTATGAAACGCATATTATTTTTGTTGTTGATTAATTGTTTGATTATCAGCATCTATCCCAACGATATCACTTTTGAGCATCTGGGGCTTGAAAACGGCTTATCACAAATCACTGTGTTCTCACTCTATCAGGACGAGAATGCCGGAATATGGATAGGCACTAACGATGGTCTGATGCATTACCATGGAAATAGTGTGGAGAATATCAGTTCCACCAAACAGGAACTGGATATGACATCCGGATTTGTGGGGACAATCTGTGGTGATAAAAACGGGCATGTATTCGCCTTAATTAATAACAGGATTATCGAATATGATTTAAAACTACAACGCATCCAAATCCTGAATCTACCCAAGTATTTTATCAACAAACATATAACGACTATTTACTATGGTCATGATGCTTTATGGATTGGGGTCTCCAATATAATTTATATATTTAAAAACGGACAAACCACTGTCTATACTGCCCTGCCATCAAAGAACCTAACTGTTACCGCGCTGTGTCAGACTCAGGATGGAAGACTCATTGTAGGTACGCTCGAGAAAGGTGTTTTTATTATTGATGGTGCACAAAAACAATACAATTTTCTGCCCTCCTGTGTGAATGTAAATATGATTTATGAAGACAGCAAACGCAATCTGTGGATTTGTACCAGCGAAAGCGGACTTTATAAAATTGATAACCTATTACAAATCATTGCATTTACAAATACCGGAGCACAGAAAAGTCGAATTATCAGTAATATCGTTCGGAGTGTATGTGAAGACAACAACGGAAATATGTGGATTGGAACTTTTTCGGGACTGGACAAACTGAATCCGGCAACCAACGAAATTCAGCATTTTGGTCAGTCTGTTGACCGTCGCCATAGCCCGAGCAGTCAATCCATTCGTTGTCTGACGAAAGATACGCAGGGTACAATCTGGATTGGAACCTATTATGGTGGAATAAATTACTTCAATCCGGATCAGGATATTTATACATTGTACGATTTTAAAAAAACACAATCCGATTTTGTGTATCCGATAATCGGAAAAATTGTTGAAGATAAACGGGGTAATTTCTGGGTCTGTACAGATGGAAAAGGACTCTTATGGTTCAATAGAGGTACTAAAAACTATCAGTATTTTTCTACAGACAATTCGGGCATCTCCGGAAATAATATCAAAAGTATTCTCTATGATTCGGATAAAGATATTATGTGGATTGGTACGTATAGAAACGGGCTAAATATGCTGGATCTGAAAACCAACCGTTTTACTCATTATTATATAGGTGACAGCAATTCATCAATCCCGAATGAATTTCAACAGACCGTTCAGGCTATGGTTACCTACCGGGATAAACTCCTTTTAGGTACGCTTTTTGGCGTATTTTCCTTTGATGTTAAAACAGGTCAGGCTACTCATATGGCTTTTTCAGAAACTATCAGAGATATGCTTGTAGTGGGTAATGAACTGTGGATTGCCAAACCCGATGGATTGCTAAAATATAATTTGCAGACCGGAAAGACAGAAAAAGAATTTATGCAGAATATTGAAGCTGGCAATTACTTGCCAAAAAACAGGATTACAAAACTTTTTATTGATAGTAAAAACAGATTCTGGATAGCCACTGACGGAGGAGGTATTGTCCTGCTAAACCGAAAGACTAATTCACTATCCATATATAATGCTGCAATTTGCGGGTTAGAAAGTAATAATGTGAGTTGTCTGGCCGAGTCAAAATACGGATATATTTTAGCCGGAACGAGTAAAGGTTTTTCGCGAATTGATGTTGAACAAAAGAAAAGTATTAATTACAGTTCCAAAAACGGTTTTTCACTTTCATCTTTAACCTTTGGCAGTATATTTACCTGCTCAACCGGCGAACTGGTGATGGGCGGTATTGACGGAATGACCATTTTCAGGGAAGAAGCTCTCTCAAACCTTGGAAAACCATTCAATATGCAATTTACGGATCTTTGGATAAACAACCGCAAAGTGACATCGGGCGATAATACAGGTATTTTGAAGGTTGCCTTACCCTATACCACAGAACTGGAATTACGTCACGACCACAGGATTATTTCGTTTGAATTTGCAACGGATAATTACATCAAGACAAATCAACCTAATTTTCAATATAAATTGGAGGGTTTTGATAAGCAATGGCTTACTATGGACGCCAGTAATTCCATCAATTATATGAATCTTTCCTCAGGAAGCTATACCCTTAAAGTCAGAAGTCAGATCAATGCTGATGATAAGAATCAGAATAATATTGAACTGAAAATTAAAATTTTGCCACCACTTTATGCCCGCTGGTATGCTTTTTTATTGTACATAATTCTGTTAACCGGAATTACTGCCTGGATATTCCGATTCTACCAGTCGCGACTACTGCTTAAAACCTCACTGGAATTTGAACGTCGCGAAAAAGAACATAATGAAGTTGTAAATCAGTCCAAACTAAAATTCTTTACCAATATTTCACACGAATTTCGTACTCCTCTTACCCTTATTATGGGTCAGCTGGAAATGCTTATGCAATCATCTAAAATAGGTCCTGCAATTTATAACAGCATTGTGAATGTTCATAATAATGCTGTGAAAATGAATTTGCTTATCAGTGAATTACTCGACTTCCGCAAGCAGGAGCAGGGTTACAAAAAATTGAAAGTCAGTGAATATGATATCGTTGAATACATTCGTGAGATTTTTGTTTCATTTCAGGAGTTTGCAAAATTCAGGGAGATTGAACTTACTTTCTCTACAAATAGAGAGAAAATTCCATTGATGTTCGATTATACAGAACTGCAAAAAGTGTTTTATAATCTGATTTCAAATACATTTAAGTTTACTCACAAAGGTGGTAAAATTAGTGTCGGGATTGATGCGAATGATATCTGTGTAAATATCAGTGTATCAGATACTGGTGTCGGGATTTCAAAAGAGAATCTCAAAAAAATATTTGATCGTTTTTATCAGGCAGATAATGAAGATGACAGTAGTCTTCAAAACAAAGGAACCGGTATTGGATTAGCTCTTGCAAAGGGAATTGTCGAACTTCATAAAGGTAGAATTTCTGTGACCAGTACGCAGGGTGTTGGGAGCACTTTTGTGGTTGAACTGCGGTATGGCGATTCGCATTTCAGGGATAATGATCAGGTTGAAATTGTTGAAAGTCAGGAGAATAATGTTTCAACTTATAAAATTCAAACGGTTTTGGATAATGATTTATTGAAAGAGGTCTCAGACAATCAAAAAAATAACTTTAGTTCAAAACCCACAGTATTGATTGTAGAAGATAATGAGAGTCTTCGTCAGATGCTGGTGGAGCTTTTTGCCACGATGTATAATGTATTAGAAGCAAAAAACGGGAAAATTGGCTATCAGTTGGCTCAGAGTAAACATCCTGATTTAATATTGAGTGATGTAATGATGCCCGAGATGAATGGAAATGATATGTGTACCAAACTTAAAAGTAATTTTGAAACCTGTCATATTCCGGTGGTGCTGCTTACTGCTCAAACCAGTCCCGAACAAAATATTGATGGTTTGAAACGAGGTGCAGACGACTATATTACAAAACCTTTCAATGTAAATATATTAGTTACGCGTTGCAGTAATTTGCTAATGAGCAGAAAAGTTTTACAGGAGAAATTCAGCAAACAAATTGATAATTCAGCTTTTACAATCGCTACTAACGAGTTAGATCAGGAATTTATTGAAAAGATTATTAGTATAGTAGAAGCACATATAAGCGATGAAAAACTGGATGTGGATTTATTATGTTCCGAAATGGCTATTGGCAGACGTGTATTTTTCTATAAAATGAAAAGTATTACTGGTCAGACACCCAATGACTTTATACAAAATATTAGGCTTAAAAAAGCTGCATGGATACTTCAAAACGTTCCTGATAAAACAATTAGTGAACTATCCGAAGAACTTGGTTATAATTCAGTTAGTTATTTTGGCAAATGCTTTAAAGCTAAATTTGGAGTTCTGCCATCTGAGTATAAAAATTCGAAATTGGAAAGTGATAAAATTACTCAAAAATAAAGCTCCGATCTTCACAGACCAGAGCACTAACACTACAAAATATTTTATACGTAAATAATTTTTCATTAGTTTTATAGAACTCGTCTTACATTCGTCTTACTCGCTTCATTCCATTCTGCCCATTTCGGGCGTTTGCGCCTTTTGCTACTTTTGGCGCGACAAAAGTAGTCCAAAAACGGCTTTTCACCCCTTCAAATAAGAAGCGAGAAGCCTATTTTCAGCCCTTTTCAGGCACTTACAGCGTCAAACTTAATCCCTCAATCATCTGCAAAAGTGCGGGGTTTTTCGTTCCCATACAGGTCAAAAGCCCTGTGTCCACATTTTTTTCAATCGTGATTTTGTTCTTTGTAACGCTCACTTTCACAAAATCGCCCTGCTCAAAACCGTACTTTTTCAGATACTCCCCTTTGATGTTTATGGCGTTCGTATATTTGTTCCCTTGTGCAGCCCTGCACACTGTTAGTAATTTGTCCATTTTTTCAATTATTAATTCAGGCTGTAACGGTCTGTTAATACTTCCATCAGTGCAAAATTTTGCGGTATCAGGTTTGGGATGTCCGTTTTGCCAGGTTTGTACAATTCTGTCGCGATGTTGTAAATATCCCAAAGCGAAAAAACGGTGCTTTCCTGTGCTTTCTCCAAATAATCTTCTGTAAATTCCGAAATTTGCGCCTGTGTCAATGGGTAGGTTTTTACTTCGCTTCTTAATGCTGCGTTGTCTCTTGTCTAGCTTATCCGAAATAAGAGTTTTGTATTTGTAAGCTGCTTCTGTCTTTTCATTGCTGAAGTCCAAATCAAATAACTTTTGCAGTTCGATTTCATCTAATGCCACATTATCTGATTTCTCCTGCATTCCTTCAAACGCAGTTTTGTATTTAACTTCGGTGTGTAGTTCCAGTTTATAGGACTCATTCAACCACAACTTGAGGTGCTTGATTTTTTGACCTATCGTATTACTTGCCAAATCCTTTGATTGCATATATTTTACAAATTCATCGTAAAATGATTTGTTCATATCCGAGAAATCAAATTTCGTTTTTTTCTTGTAGACTGCAAATTTCTTCAAATAATCAAACGTAATCTGATGCTGCACTATGGCATCCTTATTCATCAGCGTACCAGATTTGCTTACCTTGCGTTGGGGTGCATTTTTCAGAAAGTCTTCAATAAATTCAAACAGGGTGATTGGCTTTTCTTCAGCAGCCACTACAGGTTTATACTTTTTAGGATTATAGTATTTGTCAATTTCGTTTTCGAGCCAGAGTGTATTAATATCGGCTTTATCAATAGTTTCAAGTGCTTTGAGAATGGCAGCTTTGAGGTCGGCAATATCTTCCTGACTTCGACACTGGGACACCCAAAAATTGCAGAATGTAATCAGAGTACTCTATTTGAACTTTAGTTTCAAAAAATTTGCGTTTATTCAATTCTCAACAATAGTAATTCTCAACAAAAATCTAAATGCTACTCCAAAAGTTATCATTGAATAG
>JBAXMR010000028.1:0-45817 GCA_037134195.1 Paludibacter sp.
TATTGATTATCTGAATGTTACAAGTACTAAAAAATGTTATGCGGAAAACAGGAAAGGTTTCACTTTAATGTGAAACCTTTTTTTGATGCGCCAAGTAAGGCGAGTAAATTGACGATGTAACTAATCGAGTTTCGCCTGTTTTTTAGTAATTTAAATTAAAGCAGTTCCACACTGCGTTTCACAAAGTTAGCCAGCGCTTCGCCTTTAAGCATATTGTTTGCAAGCAATGCCAAGTCAATCAACTGACGAACTTGTTTATTGTCGTTTGCAAATGATTTCAAAACCGCTTTTTTCTTATCGGTCAGCTCTTGAATTTGTTTTTCAAGCTCTTCTACCTGTGTTTTTTCGGCTGCTGGAATTTCTTCGTCTTTCTTACCTTTCTGATTATCTTTCAATGCTGATTTTTGACTTTCTGCAAGGGCAATTTCAGTTTCAAGTGGTTTCACTTCAGCTCCGCAAGCGGTTTCTTCATCGCTCAATAATTTTTCAATTACCGGATGAGCTGTATTCACAACCAAATTATAACTGTCAGGCATTTCTCCATAAAAACTCATCATGCCACCCTGTAATGCCGACATTTCTTTCATACGGCGCATAAACTCGTTTTGAGTTACAAAAACCGGGTTTGAAGTCGGTGCTAATTGTTCAAACGTAACAATAAAGTTAGTTTTATCCAAAACAGGAATCTGTGAATCAAAAACAGCAACCAGCGCATCGCGTTGTTCGTCGGTAAGTGACACTTTGGCAGCATCGTCTTTCACGATAATTTTGTCAATCACATCGCTATCCACACGCACAAAACGGGTTTTCTCAAATTTCTGTTCCAACTGACTAACCACATGAACATCCAATTGTCCGTCCATAATCAGCACATCGTAACCTTTGTCTTTGGCATGTTGAATGTAGCTGTATTGTTCGTCTGAATTGTTGGCATACAGGTAAATAAGGTCGCCGTTTTTGTCTTTCTGGTTTTCGCCCACCAGCGTTTTGTATTCTTCGAAGGTAAAGTATTTGCCATCAATGTTTTTGAGTAAGGCAAATTTTTCGCCACGTTCGTAGAACTTCTCATCGCTGAGCATTCCATATTGAATAAATACTTTTAGATTATCCCATTTTTCTTCGAAAGCAGTACGGTCGGCTTTGAAAATTTCTGCCAGACGATCGGCTACTTTTTTAGTAATGTGGCTCGAAATTTTCTTTACATTGGCATCGCTTTGCAGGTAGCTGCGCGAAACATTCAGTGGGATATCGGGTGAGTCGATAACTCCGTGAAGCAATGTCAGGTACTCGGGCACAATGTTTTCTACGTGATCGGTAACATATACCTGATTGCAATACAACTGAATTTTGTTGCGCTGCATATCAATGTTATTCTTGATTTTCGGGAAATAAAGGATGCCGGTCAGGTTGAACGGATAATCCACATTTAGGTGAATATGAAACAATGGATCTTCGGCCATTGGGTTTAACTCGTGGTAGAATTTGTTGTAATCTTCGTCTGTCAAATCGGCAGGCTTGCGTGTCCAGGCAGGATTGGTGTTATTGATGATGTTATCTTCGTCGGTCTCCACGTTTTTGCCATCTTTCCACTCTTTTTTCTTGCCGAAAGCAATTTCAATCGGAAGGAATTTACAGTATTTGGTAAGCAATTCCTGAATCTTGGATTCTTCCAGGAAATCTTTATTGTCGTCGTCGATGTGGAGCACGATATCTGTTCCACGATCGGCTTTGATAGTATCTTCGAGCGTGTATTCAGGATCGCCCTTGCACGACCAGTGTTGAGCTGAAGTACCTTCTTTGTAGGATTGCGTGAAGATTTCCACTTTTTTGGAAACCATAAACGACGAGTAGAATCCAAGTCCGAAATGACCAATAATAGCCTGTGCATCGTTTTTATATTTTTCCAGAAACTCCTCAGCACCACTGAAAGCAATCTGGTTAATATACTTTTCAATTTCGTCGGCAGTCATACCAATTCCGTTATCGGAAATAGTCAGCGTGCCTTTCTTTTTATCCACTGCCACGCGCACTTTCAAATCGCCCAGTTCGCCTTTATATTCGCCAACCGAAGTAAGCGTTTTCAGCTTTTGAGTCGCATCCACTGCATTCGACACTAATTCACGCAGAAAAATCTCGTGATCGCTGTACAAAAATTTCTTGATAACGGGGAAGATGTTAGCACTCGTTACCCCAATGTTTCCTTTACTCATTGTTTGTTTGTTTTTATTAGCCCCCTTAATCCCCCGAAGGGGGACTTTTGAGAGAAGTTATTGATTTATTGTATTTTAATTATTGTTCAATCTGGATGTAATTTTTTTTCACACTCCGACTTATGCGACTTTTCCTATTCAAAAAAAGTGCCAAGGGGAAAAACGTGACAGAATGGCAGAAAACTGACAACCCGCAGGGTTGAATGTGCATATGGAACATTCCGGCTTGACGGAAACCTTTAATGAAGTTTAGGGATGAGAATGTATGATGGTGGCAACTCGCAGAGTTGAATGTGCATAACCCTCAACAAAGTTGAGGGGTGAGACTGCCTGATGAAGGCAACCCGCAGGGTTGAATAAAAGTCTGCTTACTCCAAGTCCTTTTCGTCAAACTCAATCCCGTATTCTTGCATGAGGGCTTTATACTCGTCCAGGAAAGTTAGCTTCTGATGATGCTCTTTTTGACCTTTTATATACTCAATCACCTTGTCTTTATCCGTATGTGAAATTGTAAATATAGCAAATCCCTCAGCCCATCCTTCGAACTGTTGAAATTCGCGTTGCTCTTTTAGCCATATAGAGGTTGATACTTTCAAGTCCTTAACCAGCGTTGAAACTGCAATGGTGGGATGAATAGCTACCAGCAAATGAATATGCTCTTTGCCTCCGTTGATGCGGTATAGTTTGCATTTTTTGTTTTCGAGAATTCCCCAGATATACTTGTATAATAGCTGGCAATGAACGTCGTGTATAGTGGGTTTTCGAAACTTTGTGCCGAATACCACGTGATAATATAGTTGTCGGTAGCTTGCCATAGAGTTTGTGGGTTAATGAGGGTATAATTCAACCCTGCGGGTTGGGGTTTGGTTTTGTGCTTTTACCCCCAACTGAGTTGGGGGTTTCCGTCAAGCCGGAATGTTCCATATGCATATTGAACTCTGCGAGTTCTGTTGGTTAGCAGATTGCTTACCTTGGCAAAAATCTGTATGTTTTTTTCTATTCATAGAACTTTGCAAACTAGAGATATTATTTCTTTGCATTTAAAATCTCAACTCGAAGAGTTGAATGTGCATAACCCTCAACGAAGTTGGGGGATAAGAATATGTGATGACATCAACCCGCAGGGTTGAATAAAAGTCTGCTTACTCCCTTTTTTTTATTAAACTCATCAATGTATTTTTTTCCTGACATATAATTTGTAGTTTTAGTACGCTTTAATTCAACCCTGCGGGTTGGGGTTTGGTTTATTGGTTTTACCCCCAACTGAGTTGGGGGTTATGCATGTTGAACTCTGCGAGTTCTTTGTTTGGTAAATTACTTAAACTTAAAACCTATATCCCAAATAAATATTAAGCGTATTAATTGACATTTTACCTTCTGATGGGATTGCTGTTTCTGAATCATTTGAAGCTTTAGAAGTTCCACTAAAAGAATAAGTTCCTAACAAATTATAATTAACTCCCAAACTGATTTTTTTATCAAACAGGAATCCTGCCCCTATTTGGCCTGCTAAAGCTTGTGAAGACTTTATCGATATTGTCGAAGAAGCACTTAATCCATTATACTTAGCAGTTGCAATTAGATCTGATACTGATGCTAAATTTATTCCAATTCCACCATCAATATATAAACCATATTTAGTATCTATAGGAGTAAAGTAATTTAGACCAGCCATGCAAGGAATATTTGAATATGTCGGATAGCTTAAATTAAGACTTACACTGCTATTGTTAATTGCACTTTTCAAATTTGCATAAGTCTTATCTTTAAATTGCTGAGTCAATCCATTATTTAAATAATCTATACTTATTGTAAAAGATAAATTTTTTATACTTTTGATAGGTTCAATTAATTTAATCCCTATATCAAATCCAAAATCAGCAGAACCGCTATTTCCAAAAATGGCTTGTTCATAAACATTGCTAGAAAAGTCACCTTGTGGAAGAGATCCACAAGCACGTACTTCAAAGTTCATTTGTGCATTTATTTGTTGTATGCTAAATATAGAAGCAAATAAAAGTGATAGTAATGATAATTTTTTTTTCATGATATGATATTTTTTATGTTATATATTCTATAAAACTCCACAGAGACAAAATTGTAATATGCTCTATGGAGTTTATTTCTTATTTCATCTCTTTAGCCGCATCAGGTTTAGCCGGTTTGCTATGCGCTCCTGCCGTATTAATCACACTGCGGGCTTTTTGATAATGTCCGTACAACGTAGCGTTCGACATTTTAAACGGAAGCATCATGGCATCCAGTGAGTCTTTGCATAAGTTGTTCGCTTCGTCTGACTTGGATTTAATATCCGCAGTTGCTTGAACCGACCGTGCTTTGATGTTTTTAATGGCAGGGTCTTTGGCATCAAAAGCAGCCGAGTTGGTATCGAGTGCATCAATGTCGGCTTGCTCCACTTCCCACATTTTCAGTTCGGGAGCAATTTCCGTAGCCATGTCGTAAATCGACCGAATTTCAAGAATCAGGTTGTTGTCGCGCATCTTCTTTAAATCATACTCGGTAGTGTCGGCTTCCATTTTCAGACGGGTGTCGTTGGTAGCCGCGGCATGAGCAGTAATTCCGGCAAGAACTTTAAGCGCTGCTTGTATCAACGCTGTCTTGGTTTCGCCTTTCAGTGCAGTATCCACTTTCGTATCTACTGCCTGTGTTTTTTCTAATGCTTCAATTTCACTAATTAAGGCTTTTAGTTTGTCGACTGCTGCTTTTATAGCCGGTTTGTCGGTTAGAATTGTGGGATTTTCAGTGTAAAACTGAACTACACTTTTCAACATGTTCAATAAATTAATCGCTTTTCTTGTCATAAATGTACAGTTGTTTTAAGGGTTTAATAAAAATAATTTTTTCTTTATATTTCATATTGCATTCGCGCAATTGAATTTTTTCGTTATTGAAATAAAAAATATGAAAGTCAGTATTCATTCTGCTTATGAACGAATCCATTCTGTATTCGTCAGATAGCATTCTGCAAAAGTCAGTCCTTATTCTGTTGCTGAACGATGTCGTTCTGTAATTGACAGACTTCATTCTGTGATTTTCAAATAGTATTCTACATTCGTCAGAAGACGTATTTCGCTCAATATTAGTTGCTATTGAATTGCACATTTAGCTTAATACAAAAGTATGAAATCTATTTTAATTCTCCAACAATTATGTGAATTATTTTTTTATAATTTTGGAAAAAAAGTGGAATGGTGAAATGAATTGTTGACTTTTACTATGTAATGTACAGAATCCTGAAAGGATTCAATGTGCATAACCGCGGGTAAAACCCGTGGATAATACAGAACAAATCTTAGAACCCTGAACAGGGTTCAATAAGCTAACTGTATATATTATTGAACCCTGTTCAGGGTTCTTGACATATATGGTTGAATTGCCACGGGTTACAACCGCGGTTATGCACATTCAAGTCCTTCGGACTTAAAACAATCCAAATCCTCAAAACCCCACTAACTTACAATTGCTTTTGGATAATTTGTAGAAAAAAGTTTGTATCTTTGCGCCCGAAATTTAGATGTATAAAAACAATAATGTAATTTTATGAATGTAGTTACAAAAACTATCACATTGGGTGATGGACGTACCATTTCTATTGAAACAGGAAAATTGGCTAAACAGGCCGATGGATCTGTTATGGTTCGCATGGGTGATACCATGCTGTTGGCCACAGTTTGTTCTGCTCAGGATGCAGTTCCGGGCACAGATTTTATGCCACTTTCGGTGGATTATAAAGAAAAGTTTGCCTCTTCAGGCCGTTATCCCGGCGGTTTCCTTCGTCGCGAAGGTCGTGCTTCCGATTACGAAATTTTAGTTTCACGTTTGGTTGACCGTGCGTTGCGCCCCTTGTTTCCGGATGATTTCCATGCTGAAACTTTTGTTACAGTAACGATGTTTTCGGCTGACGGTGTTGATATGCCTGACGCATTGGCCGGTTTGGCTGCTTCGGCTGCGTTGGCTGTTTCGGATGTTCCTTTCAACGGACCAATTTCCGAATGTCGTGTTGCCCGCATTAATGGTGAATTTGTTGTGAATCCTACATTTGCTCAATTGGCTGAAGCTGACATGGAAATCATGGTGGCTGCTACCCTTGACAATATTATGATGGTGGAAGGCGAAATGAAAGAAGTGAGCGAAGATGATTTGTTGAACGCTATGAAAGTGGCTCACGAAGCTATCAAAGTTCAGTGTCAGGCTCAAATTGAGTTGATGGAAGAAGTTGGCAAAACGGTAAAACGTACGTATTGCCACGAAGAAAATGACGAAGATCTGAAAAAAGATATTTGGGCAAAAACCTACGATAAAGTGTATGCTGTGGCTGCTTCGTGCAACACCGACAAACACTCACGCGTTGATAATTTCAAAGCTGTAAAAGCTGAATATATTGAAAGTCTTGATCCTGAAGTGGCTTCTGCTAAAAAAGGATTGATTGGCAAATACTACCACGATGTGGAAAAAGAAGCGATGCGTCGTTCTATTCTGGACGAAGGCAAACGCCTCGACGGTCGTAAAACAACAGAAATTCGTCCTATCTGGTCGGAAGTTGATTACCTTCCGGGAACTCACGGTTCAGCTGTGTTTACCCGTGGTGAAACTCAGTCGTTGACTACTGTTACCCTGGGTACCAAAATGGACGAGAAACTGGTTGACGAAGCCTTGATTCGCGGAAAAGAACGTTTCTTGTTGCATTATAACTTTCCACCATTCTCTACCGGTGAAGCTCGTGCTTCTCGTGGTGTTGGTCGTCGCGAAGTGGGTCATGGTAATTTGGCTCTTCGTGCATTGAAAAACATGATTCCTGAAAACTATCCTTACGTAGTTCGTGTGGTTTCCGATATTCTGGAATCAAACGGATCTTCTTCAATGGCTACGGTTTGTGCCGGAACATTGGCGTTGATGGATGCCGGTGTACAAATCAAGAAACCGGTTTCGGGTATTGCCATGGGATTGATTTCTGAAAATAAAGGAAAAAACTTTGCCGTTCTTTCTGATATTTTGGGTGACGAAGATCACCTGGGCGATATGGACTTCAAGGTAACCGGAACAGTTGACGGAATCACAGCTACTCAAATGGATATCAAGGTTGACGGACTTTCGTACGAAATTCTGGAAACAGCATTGAATCAGGCTAAAGCCGGACGTATGCATATTCTGGGTAAAATTCAGGAAACGCTTGCTGCTCCACGCGAAGATATGAAACCAAATGCTCCACGTATTGTGGCCATGTACATTCCGAAAGAAATGATAGGTGCAATTATCGGACCTGGTGGAAAAATTATTCAAAATATGCAGGCTGAAACAGGTGCTATGATTACCATTGAAGAGATTGGTGATCAGGGTCGCGTTGAAATTGCTGCTAACAATAAAACTGCTATTGATGCTGCTATTGCTAAAATTAAAGGCATTGTTGCCATTCCTGAAATTGGCGAAACTTATCCTTCGAAAGTAAAATCAGTTATGCCTTACGGTGCATTTGTTGAATTTATGCCGGGCAAAGAAGGTTTACTTCACATTTCTGAAATCGACTGGAAACGCATCGAAACAATGGATCAGGCCGGAATCAAAGAAGGTGATGTGATTGATGTAAAACTGCTTGAAATTGATCAAAAGACCGGTAAATTCAAACTTTCACGCAAAGCATTGATGCCACGTCCTCCACGCGAAGATAAACCGAAAGAAGCTTAGTTGACAGTTTAAAGAGTAATTAATTTACTCATTATAACTTTCATAGCACTTTATGCACCTTTCATCATGGGGCATCTTCTTAATTTTTTCTAGAATGAAGTGCTAGTGATAGTCTGTTGAGGGAAATAAGTAATCAGCCTTTATTAGTAATTCGTTATCAATAAAGGTTTAAAGATTTAGGTTATTGGCTTACCCCCAATAACCTTTTCTTGTATTTTAGAACATTTTGGCTTGAATGCTCGATATATAATATTCTCACCACGAATAAGAAGTAAAAAGAGCTGCACAATCTACTGTGCAACTCTTTTCTATTTGATATTCGTAGCACGACATTAAGTCGTACTACGAATTATCTTGTTCCCCTTTGGGGTTTGGGGTCTTATCATTTTACCGGCTCAATACCGAATGTAAATCCGCCTTTTACGCGTTCAATCAGTTCGGGCAGAATGTCGGTATATTCGCCCACGATACCGAAATCGGCAAAGTGGAAGATAGAAGCTTTCGGGTTATGGTCGATAGCAATGATTTTTTCGGATTCTTTCATTCCGGCAATGTGCTGAATAGCTCCCGAGATACCTACGCCCACGTATACTTTCGGACGAACGGTTTTACCGGTTTGTCCTACCTGACGTGCATATTCCGAGAAACCTTCGTCAACCACCACGCGGCTACAAGCCCATTCGGCTTTCACACCTTTTTCTTTCAGTGCTTCGGCCAGTTTTTTGATTAATTCCAGTCCGTCGCTGGTAGTTCCGCGTCCGCCTGCAATAATAATATCGGCATCGAACAGATTTACCGAATTACCTTCACCACGAACGGTTTGCAGAATTTCTACTTTAAACTCGTCTTTTGTCAGTTTTGGTTTGAAAGTTGAAACCACTCCGGTGCGTCCTTCCACTTTGGCAGGCACTTCGAAGGTTCCCGCACGGGCAGTAGAGATTTGCGGATAAACGAAACCAAGAATGGTTGCCAGTTTACTTTCGCCATAAGTAGGACGGCGGGAGTGAAGAATCGGTTTGTTGATTACTTTTTCCTTGCGGTTCACATATTCGCCAATTTCCAGTCCGGTACAGTCGGCAGTTACACCACTACCGGTTTTCACCCCAATACGCGGAGCCAATTCACGACCCGAAGTAGTAGCAGCAAACAGCGCGATTTCAGGATTTCGTTCTTTAATTACCTGCGCGAAGATAGACGAGAACGGCAACACGAGATATTCAGCCAGTTTGGCATCTTCCACCACAATCACTTCGTCCGAACCGTGTTCGAACAGCGTTTGTGCCTGATCGGCTACATTGTGACCAATAAGCAGGGTCATGATTTTTGTTCCTTCGCCCAACTGATCGGCTAAGTGACGAGCCGGAGTAAGCAATTCGATGGACGGACGGGCAATTTTACCGTTGGCAATTTCAGCCCAGGTCAGAATTCCTTTTGCACCGTTGCGGTTATCGTAGAACGGAAATTCAGGTTTTTCAGCAACTTTCTTTTCCGCTTTTTCTTTCTTTT
Source organism: Paludibacter sp. (assembly GCA_037134195.1). GTDB lineage: Bacteria > Bacteroidota > Bacteroidia > Bacteroidales > Paludibacteraceae > Paludibacter. Next base: position 9,420 of record JBAXMR010000028.1, read on the forward strand.
CAAGAACGTTGGCACCTTTGGCATAATTTGCAAGCAAGCTATCCACCAAAGCAGCTTCGGTATGTCCCTGCGACATGATAATCGGAGCGCGTTCGCTCACAATGTTTACCACACCGGCCACAATGGTTGGCGAGCCACCCAAACCGATTTTCTCAGTTCCCAGACCGATATCGTCAATTCCAAACACGGTAACTTTAGCGTTGCGGGCTTTGATAGCACCGGTCAGCGATGGTTTGCGTGGCGGAATTCCGGTTGGAGTGAGCGAAATGGTACAAGGCATTGGCAGTTTCATCATCTGATAACCACCTTCGATAATACGTTTGGCGATTACATTGCCTTCGCCGTCGGCTTTCACGCTTTCCACAAAGGTAGCCTGCGGAATGCCAATGTTTTCGGCCACCTGCGAAGGAACGTGCGCTGTATCACCGTCACTTGTCTGACGACCGGCAAGAATGATAAACGGTTCTTTCGAGTTTTTAGTGAAACCAAGATGTTTTAGCATGGTAGAAATAGCCAAACCGGTGGCGTAGGTATCGCTACCGCCCAGTTTACGGTCGGAAAGCAGGAACGCTTCGTCGTAACCCATCGAAATAGCAGTTTTCAATGCTACTTCGAACGAGCCCGGTCCCATGGAACAGGCAATCAGACGAGCATCGGGATATTGTTTTTTGAGTTGTAATCCGGCTTCAAGACCAAACTGACAGTCGATATTGATAATCGACTTCGCTTTCGTACGGTCCATTAATCCATCGTCTCCCATGCGCATTTCGGTTGGGAGCGGAACTTGTTTTATTAAACTTATAATTGTAAGAGCCATTTTAAATTTAGTTTGAAAGTTTGAAAAGTTTGAAAGTTCATAAAGTAACCTCTTTTTCCCCTCGCCTTAAGGAGAGGGGTTAGGGGTGAGGTGTTACATATTTTGAAAATCAGGACCGTTGCCACCGTTTGGAACACTCCAGGTAATTCCATCGCCCGGTGTTTTAATATCACAGGTTTTGCAATGCATACAGTTTTCGGCATGAATACGCAATTCCTGATGTCCGTTTTTGTCGGTATGCAGTTCGTACACTTCCGACGAACAGAAGAACTGACACGGTGCGCCATATTGTTTGATATTAATGGCTGCAAATGACTCCGCATTGTTGATTTTCACATGAGCAACCTGTTGTTCGTCGTGGTTTACACCCGAGAAATACACATCGGTAGCTTTATCAAAAGTCAATACTTTATCAAAATCAAGTTTGTTTTTAAATCTTTCTTTAAACGTTTTTCCTTTGAAATCAGCCAGCGTTTTGGTGGCATCTTTATCGGGATGTGATTTCAACCGACCGCAGAAACCTGCACCGCCGGTAATCAGTTGTGTTCCGAAATGCAATGCGCCAACAATCAGACCTTTTGAAAATCCCTGACGGAAATTACGAACCGGATATAAATCTTTGTAAATTACGCTGTCTTTAATCGAAGCTTCGTAAGCCGAAAGCGTTTTTTCGGAGAAATCGTTTTTGCTCAGTGCTTCAGCCGCTGTTTTGGCAGCCAGCATACCTGAAGTAATAGCCAGATGAACACCTTTCAACGCAGGCATAGCCACCAGTCCGGCACTATCACCTACAATCATCGCATTGTCGGTATATAATTTAGGAATAGAATACCATCCACCTTCGGGCAGAGTTTTTGCACCGTATTCAACCAGTTTTCCGCCTTTCAGGTATTTAGCGATAAAAGGATTTGTTTTCCATGCCTGAAATGCATTGTGAGCATCGAAAGTCGGATCTTCGTATTCCAGTCCAATAACCAGCCCAACAGCTACTTTATTATCTTTCAATCCGTATAAAAAGCCACCGCCGAATTCTTTCAGATTCAATGGATAACCCATGGTGTGATATACTTCACCCGGTTTGATATTACCTTCAGGCACACTCCATAATTCTTTTACACCCAATGAGTAAATCTGGCAGTTTTTGTCTTTTTCCAGATCATATTTTGCAATTAGTTGCTTAGCCAAACTTCCGCGTGTTCCTTCGGCAAAAATAGTTAATTTGGCTTCTATACGCGTTCCCGGTTGAAAATTTTCCATTTCATGACCATGATGATCCACTCCGGTATCGATGGTTTTGGCACCAATTACTTTTCCGTCTTTGTACAGAATCTCGCTTACTGAAAATCCGGTATAGATTTCCACGCCTTTTTCTTCGGCTTTGGTAGCTAAAAAGCGGCAAACCTGACCTAATGAAGCAGTGTAATTGCCCGCATTGCTCATGTAAGGAGCATGAACCGGCAATTTAAACGAACCATTTTCGCTCAGCAGAACCGTTGAATCAGTTGCTACTTTAGCATTGAAAGGAATTTCGCTGAAATCAACATCCGGTAGTAAACTCTTGAAAACATCGGCTTTAATTACGGCACCCGAAATAATGTGGCTTCCAATAGAACTTCCTTTTTCAATCAAAAGTATTCTTTTGTTCAGCCCTTTTTGTTTCAATGTGTCCGCCAGATGAATTGAAGTTGCCAACCCCGAAGGGCCGCCTCCAATAATTAAAATGTCCGTTGAAACGGTTTCAACATTACTCATTGTTTTTTGTGTTATAAAATTGTTTTATGATATGATTGTTGGTATTAGCAGTTTATGTATTGTAAATTGCTTACAAATAGATAAATACGAAATAAATTTCGATTAGATATTTGCTTCTGATAAAGTGGTTAAGGAGTTTATCAGGAAGAGCCATATACAGTTGCAAATGTATATATTTTCCTGAATAATTTCGGGGTCTGCAGATTTAATTTCAAAAAGTACAAGGAAGTTAGTTTTTTTGAATTAATCGTTAATGCAAATTGTATTATTGCAATGTAGAGATAGCAATTTTCAATTTTCGGTACAAAAGTAATTGAAATAATTGGTCGACCAACTCAAAATCACAGAGTTTTGTATTAAAAAACTTTAAAATATGCACGTATTTTGAGTGTTTGTGCAACAAAAAAGACTTTTGATGTGTTTCGTATTTCTTTTTCTAAAAATAACCGTGTGCGGACACGAATCGAGCAGCTTGTATCTTAAAACATGAAACAACGATATTTTTCTGTACTTTTGCACAAAATCGTATCCTTCAGGTTTAAGTTTGAGCTTGTGAAAGAAGTGTGGATGCGAGTAATATTCTATGACATTTGATAAATTAGATCTTATTGAGCCGATCTTAAACGCTCTCCAACACGAAGGCTATACTCAGCCAACCCCCATTCAGGAAATTGCAATCCCCATCGTTTTACAAGGAAAAGACTTATTAGGCTGCGCACAAACCGGCACCGGTAAAACGGCTGCTTTTGCCATTCCTATTTTGCAGCAATTGTACAGAAGTCGTGAAAATGACAAAATTCATCGTAAAATAAAAGTACTGATTGTTACCCCAACGCGTGAGTTGGCTATTCAGATTGGCGAAAGTTTTGAGGCTTACGGTCGGTTTCTGAAGTTTCGTCATGCTGTAATTTTTGGCGGTGTTCCGCAAAATCCACAGGTAAACATACTGAAAGCTGGTGTTGACATACTTATTGCTACTCCCGGTCGTCTGCTTGATTTGCAGAGTCAGGGTTATGTAAAACTCAATGAACTGAGCATTTTTGTTCTTGATGAAGCCGATCGTATGCTCGATATGGGTTTTATTCATGATGTAAAAAAACTGATTAAACTGATTCCGGCAAAACGTCAGTCTTTGTTTTTCTCGGCTACCATGCCAGATTCTATTCGTGTGCTGGCCGGAACTATTCTGACCAATCCCGAAGAAGTGGCTGTTACGCCCGTTTCAACCACAGCAGAAACCATTCAGCAGGAATTGTATTACGTGGAAATGGCTGATAAAAAAGATTTGTTGATTCACATTCTTCAGGACAAGAAAATAGCTACTGCACTGGTTTTTACACGTACCAAACATGGTGCCGACAAAGTGCAGCGACTTTTGTCGAAAGCCAATATTAAAACAGAAGCCATTCACGGAAACAAATCACAGAATGCCCGTCAGAATGCATTGCGTAATTTCAAAGAACGTACAACACGGGTGTTGGTTGCTACCGACATTGCTGCCCGTGGCATTGATATCGACGATTTGAACCTGGTAATCAATTACGAAATTCCGAATATCCCCGAAACTTACGTTCACCGCATTGGTCGTACTGGCAGAGCAGGTCTTGACGGGAAAGCCATTTCGTTTTGCGATGTAGAAGAGTTGGAATACCTGCGCGATATTCAAAAGTTGATTTCGATGGAAATTCCAGTGGTGAAAGGTCATTCGTACGAAGCGGAGCATGAACTGACCGACCGAAAATCGAAAGTAAAACCAAAGGTAGCTCAGGGTGGCAAAGGTTCGGGCATAGATCCCGGAAAAGGCAAACGCCGTACAGGTAACGACCGCAATGTTAGTAAGCCTCAATCACAAAAAACGCCTGTTTCAACTGCTGCCAAATCGGAAAATGCAGGTAAGAAAGTGTTTGTTTTGAAATCCGGTAAATAATAATTCAATGAAGTCATCTTGATTTTTTATAATCCCGCTACTACGGAGCTTTTGTTTCTTAGAAATAAATATTTTACTTTATGAAGTAACAGCTGACAAAATTATTATCCATACCCTTTGGGATTGAAAAAATCCTAAAGATTTGAAAGTCAACTAATTTCTTGTAAGATAACTCAAACAGCCAATTACAGCAATGTGATTGGCTGTTTATGGTTTTAAAATTTAATAAGCTTGTATTTAATTTGAAATTCATGTAAAATAAATTCATATATTTGCGACCAATATTAGGAATTGAAAAACCAAAGAAAACAAGTGCAAGTATTAATAATCCCAGTAGCAGAGGTATAAAAACCAATCTCAAATTAAGATTTGAAATAATTATGTTTAAAAAAATCAGTAGAATAGTCTGGATATTATCGGTAGTCAGTTTGTTTACCGATGTGGCTAGCGAAATGCTTTATCCGGTAATGCCTATTTACCTCAAAAGCATTGGATTTTCCATCGTCGTTATTGGCATTCTGGAAGGACTGGCCGAAGCAACTGCCGGACTTAGCAAAGGTTATTTTGGCAAACTTTCGGATGCAACGGGTAAACGTTTGCCTTTTGTGCAGGTGGGTTATATTCTGAGTGCCATTGCCAAACCAATCACCGCTTTTTTCACCCATCCCGTCTGGATTTTCTTTGTCCGCACCACCGACCGCTTTGCCAAAGGGGTACGAACCGGAGCGCGCGACGCCATTCTGTCCGACGAAGCCACGCCCGAAACAAAAGGTACTGTTTTTGGGTTTCACCGCGCCATGGATACCATTGGTGCTGCTATAGGTCCAACCTTAGCGTTGGTTTATCTGTATTTCTACCCGGGCAATTACATTGCCTTGTTCTACATAGCCTTTATTCCGGGAGTGCTGGCCATTATCACCACACTTTTACTGAAAGAAAAGAAAAAACCGCTCACTCCTACTCCTGAAAAAATTTCGTTCTTCTCTTTTCTGAAATACTGGAAACAAAGTCCGGCAGCCTATCGCCAGTTACTGATTGGGTTGCTGCTGTTTACGCTATTCAACAGTTCTGATGTATTTCTGCTGCTCAAAGCCAAAGATGCCGGACTGAACGACACACACGTAATTGGCATTTATATTTTCTACAACATGATTTACGCGCTGTTTGCCTTTCCGGTTGGTTCGCTGGCCGATAAAATAGGACTGAAACGCATGTTCATTATCGGATTGGGATTGTTCGCCATCGTTTACTTCGGTTTTTCTGTGAATACCAATCTCTACATTTTTCTGACACTATTCTTTATCTACGGACTTTATGCTTCGGCTACCGAAGGAGTTTCCAAAGCCTGGATAAGCAACATCACCGACAAGAAAGATACTGCCACCGCTATCGGCACTTTCTCCGCTCTGCAAAGCCTCAGCACCATGGTGGCAAGCTCACTGGCCGGTATTATCTGGTACAGCCTCGGAGCTAAAACGCTGTTTATCATGAGTGGCGTTATGGCTGTAGTGGTAATGGTTTATCTGGGAAGAATGAGAGAGAAATAAATGACTAACTAAAAACGAGAACAAAAATAAAAATATATTTTTGCGGGTACAGCATACAATTTGTTTTCGTATATTTGCAACACATTTAACTTATATGATTATGACTGAGATTATTTTAAAAAAGGATATAGACGAAAATAAAATGAAAGCTCTGCTTGCATTCTTAAAATCGTGGGGAATTGATGTTGAATTGAAAACAACGGTGAACAAAACCGCAAAAAAAACACATGAGTTTTCGTTGGCTAACGGATTGTGGGAGGATTATCAGATAAATAGCACTGAGTTACGAAAACAAGCCTGGCAAAGAAAATGATTCTAATCGACACCAATATACTTATCGAAATTTACCGAAATAACACAACAATTGTTGATGCTGTTAAGAAAATAGGACAAGATAATATTTCAGTTTCTGATATTACCTGCGCTGAATTATATTATGGAGCGAGAAATAAAAAAGAACTTCAAACTATTGCTAAAGATTTAAAAAAGTTAGATATTTTAGCTATTCAAACAGAAATATCATGCAAAGCAGTGGCATTAGTTGAAAAATATGCTTTATCATATAAATTAGCTATACCCGATGCATTAATAGCTGCAACTGCAATTTATCACAATTTAGCACTCTACACCCTGAACACTAAGGATTTTGTATTTATAGAAGGGATAAAATTACACAAATAATCTTTAGTATGATTACTCGAAAATTGTTTTCGTACATTTGCAATACATTTAACTTATATGATTATGACAGCAATTGAATTAAAGCACATACTAATCCGGCGTATAACCGAGATTGAAGACATTTCTTTTCTCAAAGCCATCAATACAATACTTGATTCTAAAACGAATAGCGAAATACTTACCCTTTCGTTAGCTCAACAGGATGAAATAATGGCATCCAAAAAAGAAATTGAACAGGGATTATTTGTTGAACAGGATGTACTCGACAAAGAGATTAAGGGATGGCTAAAAGAAAAGAAAAATCTGAGGATTTGAAAATCAACTAATTTCTTATAAGGAAATTGAGGACAGCCAATTGCCGTGATGTGATTGGCTGTTTGAGTTTTTGATTAAATAAGTTTGTATGTGAATTGAAATTTATGTGAAATAAAGTGCTATATTTGCATTTGAAAACTCTTTGATTTAAAACAAAATAAATTCTGAATATTCACATTAAAATATCGGCTATGAAGAAATTAATTCTATTGTATTTTATTTTAACTATAAGCTTATCAAGTTTTGCACAACAAAAGAGTTATGGAAATAAAACTATTAGGGGATGGATCTTAGAAAAATTCCCATTACACTATTCAATTACACCTAATAAAGCTATGACATATAGAAATAGCATAAATAATAAACTTGAAAAATATCAAGAATTGAATGAAATAGGTCAACCAAATGGATTAACAGTAATTATGTGTAATGATGGTATTAACCCTGGTTTTGCAACTTATTTTTATAAAGGTGAAAGCGTTTATTCTGCAACATTTTTCCCTAACTCAAATATAGCACAATTAATCCTAAATTATAATACGAATGCAGATTTAGATGGTTATAAAATCACACGAACTCCTAAAGAAAGTGGAGGTTACACTGAAGAAATTCAAAAATACAACAATGGGGTGTTAGTTGAAACTAATGGGGTAAAAACAACACCAATATCGATAATATATAAAGATAGTTTGCTAGATGGTTTCTTTAAGTTCGAAAGTTCTCCATTTGTAATTGAGGGTATTGCTGATAATGGCAAATTAAAAAAAATAAAACAATCACAAGACAATATCTTAATGTGCGAAATAAACTTTTTGAAAGACAGTATTAAAATAAAAGAATCTAGCGATTATGGTTTTAAACTTAAGACATTGCCAATAATTTCAAATCCAACAATTACAAATTCAAAATCCTTTTGTTTGAAATATGGTAACTTTAATGGATATCCTTACCTTATATTTCCACCTAATTTCCACGTTTGGGACTTAATAGAAATTATTCCAAAACATTTTCCTGATACCTTCACAACAAAACAAAATTATATAGATAATTTATTAGATGGCAAGTTTAAATACCGTCAATATAAATACTCCAATACTTATTCAGTTGATGAATATTTGAATGTATATGGTATAGCAGATAAAGGAAAATTACTTACTTTATTATTACTATCATCAGGTTATGATGGTGTATCAGCGACTAAATATACCTTTGAAGGCGATTTAATTAAGCAAATAGAATTAGATCTTAAAACAGGTGAAGAAAAATCCATAATAAAAACCATGAAATTAGAATATCCTGTTCTGCTTACAAATTCTACACGTTTAGGGGGATCATATAAATTATCAAATAACTCATGGGACGAATCTATAAACAATCCAAACAATATGTTACGGATACCGTTTAAGAGAAAAGGATATTTAGAAGAAAACAAATATGGGTATGCTTATTTTAGTCCTTTCACTTTTGATATTGATAATTATCTTGATATAGTAACTACAAAAACCAATAAACCATAAGTAAGTGTTTAAAATATGAGAATTAGTTTTATTACGAATAGAATTAAATACAAAAAAAATTCAAATGAATAAACGACTCAAAGGTGAAGAATTGTATGATTCATTCGATTCTGTAAAACAATTTTTGATGGATGGAAAATATTTAGTCAATGGTGGAAATGTTTCTTGCTATTTTATTGAAGGGAGTAATCAGATTAAATTAGAAGTATTTATTGAATTAAAGTCACATATTCCTTCTTATAACTTAACTAACGATGTGTTTCTTTCATATGGTCTTTATAATCCTATTTGGTCTGCTTACAAATTATTAAAATGGGATGATGAAACAAAAGAACTTATAATTGATGTAAGCAATCGTAAAACAAAAAGATTAAAACGGATTAATTAATATTTAAATTAAAAAATCTAATGCTCGGCTGAACCTCCCCTCCCCAGAGCTTCAGCCGTTTTCTTTCCTCCCTCCGCACCTTGCGCAAGTATGCCGGAAATTCAGTTCATCCATACGCAACTTGCGCAAGTCCAAAACGGATTGAATTTAGTGTTGCGCTGATAGCGCAGGAATGCGCCGGATTAAATTCGACCTTGCGCTGATTGCGCAAAGCTAATTCGAAATGATTTTTCGGTTGCGCAAGTTGCGCACGTTCAAACTAAAAAAATTCTTCGGTTGCGCACATTGCGCAAAAGCATTGTCAATCAATACTCTAATTTCCACACTTTCCGATTAAGAGAAAAAAAACGTAGTTTTCATAATAAAAGCAGCTTTTTTATGGTAATTAATTTAATTTTTATTTGTATTTTTGCATTACAAAATTTTCCATTACAAACTAATACAAATTCAAATTATGAAAGTAAGTATTTTTCGAGTATCATTAAATCATCTCTGGAACAATGAATATTGTATGTTCGTTAGCCAGATAGTAGCTGTTTTTTTAAAATTCAATGCAGAAAGTTTGCATCTCAAGAAATCTTTCGACCGTGTTTTGGCTTTAATGCCTGAAATTAGCAAAATCAAGGCACAGGATTTGGGAAGTGAACTTAGCAACCAACTTGCCGACCTTAACACCGAACGTCGTACGCTGACCAAGTCAATCATGGACATGGTAAAGAATTTAGGGAAATTAAGTTTACCCGGTATGGCACAACATGTGGCTGTAATGAATCGTTTTCTGGATAAACACGGTCGTGATTTGGGTGATACCAATTACAACGACAACAGCAATCGTTTCAATGATTTTCTGGCCGATTATGATAGTAATGCAGAGATAGAGGCCGCTGCACAAGCTATGCAATTAGTGATGTTGATTGAACATTTACGGACTATTAACACTCAATTTACCGAATTATACTTACAACGCAGTGACACAAAAACAAACGTTGAGACTGTTGATGCACGAGCCATACGCAATGAAACCGATAAAGCTCTGACAGCATTTTTCGATGCTTTTGAGTTTTGCAGTACCGAGTACGAAGACCTGGATTATCAAACTCCCGCAACTAAAATGAACGATATTATCTCTCATTATAAAACCCAACTCAAAGCCCGTGCAACTCGCCGTAGTAATGGAAAAGAAGTACATGGCGAAGATCCGATTGTAAAACCGGAATAAACCTAATTCAGCTAACTCATCCAATGACTTTAAGTCATTGGATGAATATATAATACAACAAGAGCTGCCTCCAACCGGAAGCAGCTCTTGCTGTGCAAATTCATCTGATGAATTAAAGTCATCTGATGAATAAAATATGAAAACTCATCTGATGACTTAAAGTCAATTGATGAATAAAATATGAAAACTCATCTGATGAATTAAAGTCATCTGATGAATTAGAATATCAGTATTTATTCCACAATTTTCTTCATGGCAGTCATCGCCGCACGCAGTTCAGCACCACAGATTTCGATAGAGTGGTTGCGAATAGCAGCATTTACTTTTACCAGTTCGAAGTTGTCAACGTGTCCGCTTTTACCTTCATTAAAGTTTTTACCAATAATGCTGGTATCAACTTTCTTCATAAAATCAGCCAACAACGGTTTACAGGCATGATCGAACAAATAGCAACCATATTCAGCGGTATCGGAAATCACACGGTTCATTTCGAACAGTTTCTTACGGGCAATGGTATTGGCAATCAGCGGAGTTTCGTGCAACGATTCGTAGTAAGCCGAAGCAGGTTTCATGCCCGATTTTGTCATTAATTCATAAGCAAGTTCTACACCTGCTTTGATAAATGCCACCATTAACGTACCGTTATCAAAGTATTCCTGTTCAGTAATTTCCATGCTTCCGGCAGGAGTTTTTTCGAAATCGGTTTCGCCTGTAGCAGCGCGCCATGTCAACAGATTTTTATCGCCATTTGCCCAATCTTCCATCATAGTTCTTGAAAATTCACCTGAAAGAATATCGTCCATGTGTTTTTCGTACAAGGGTGTCATAATTTCTTTCAATTCTTCAGCCAAATTAAAAGCTTCAATTTTTGCCGGATTTGAAAGTCGATCCATCATGTGTGAAATACCACCAATTTTCAATGCTTCGGTAACAACTTCCCAACCATATTGAATTAATTTTGATGCATAGGCTTTATCAATTCCTTTTTCAACCATTTTGTTGAAACAAAGAATAGATCCGGTTTGAAGAACACCACAAAGAATAGTCTGTTCGCCCATTAAATCCGACTTAACTTCCGCAACAAATGAAGAATTCAGTACACCTGCTTTATGTCCACCGGTTCCAACGCAATAAGCTTTAGCAATTTCCAGTCCATCACCATTCGGGTCGTTATCCAAGTGAACAGCAATCAATGTAGGAACGCCAAATCCACGAAGGTATTCAGCGCGAACTTCTGATGCCGGAGATTTTGGAGCAACCATAATTACCGTCAAATCTTTCCGAATTTGAATTCCTTCTTCAACTATATTAAAACCATGCGAATAAGACAAACATGCACCTTTTTTCATTAAAGGCATAATTTGGTTTACAACCGGAGTATGATATTTGTCAGGCGTTAGATTCAAAACCAAATCACCTTTTGGAATCATATTTTCGATGGTGTCAACTTCAAATTTGTTTTCAATTACATTTTGATACGAAATCTGATTTTCATCAATTTCTATTTTGCGAAGAGCATAAGCAATATCCAAGCCGCTATCGCGCATATTAAGTCCCTGAGCCAAACCTTGAGCACCGCAACCAACGATTACAATTTTCTTACCAATCAGTTTTTGAACACCGGCAGCAAATTCGCTGCTTTCCATAAAATCGCATTTTCCTAATTCCTGAACTTTCAGGCGATGAGGAAGAGAATTAAAATAATTTGCCATTGTTTTTTTTGAAGTTTTTGCTCTGTAAATTCTATTCTCACCCCAATGCTTAGTTTGTGAAAAAGTAAGAAATAGAACTATAGAAAAGCATATTTATAATTACTTGTTAAAAATATTATTTATTAAAGCCACAAAATTACTTATTTTTTTCGAATTTCTGCTGAATATTTTCCAACATATCGCTCAGTCGTTCTACTTTAGAGCGAGTAATAGCTACCCGGCCTGATCGGATAAATTGCAATACACCAATCGATTCGCTCAATTCTTCAAACATTTGTTGTGTTTCTTCGTAATGTCCCGCTTTCTGCAAAACAGCATAATCAGGAGTCATTTCGAGAATTCGGATATGGTACTTGCGAACCAGTTCTTCAATTGACCCAAGTCCCAGAAGTCTTTCTGTCGAAACTTTGTACAAAGCTATTTCCTGGAATACAAGATCTTCGTCGGTGTTATAATATGCTTTCAGAATGTCAACACGTTTATCAATTTGTTTTACCACTTTCGAAACCACATCTTCCGTGGCAAGAACTGTAATAGTAAACTTATGAATACCTTTCAGAGCTGATGGAGAAACAGAAAGTGTTTCAATATTGATGGCCCTACGGGTAAAAATAATGGTGATTTGACCCAGCAAACCTACTGAGTTTTCAGAAAAAACGGTGATGGTATATAATTTTGTTTCCATATGAAGAAGCCCCCTAAATCCCCCATGGGGGACTTTCCAATTCTACAAGGGGATATTGGAATTGTCTAAATAATTATTATAAATCTTCAAAGATTTGTCTTTAAGTCCCCTTGTGGGGGATTTAGGGGGCTTTATTCTAATATTATATTAGTTACAGTTGCTCCGGCAGGCATCATTGGATAAACCATACCTTTTTTCTCAACATTAACAACTAACAAATATGGTTTGTCGTCTTTCAACATATCAGCAATAGCCTCATCCAGCTCTTCACGTTTATGAACTTCTGTTCCGTCAATGCGATATGCTTTGGCAATGGCAATAAAATCGGGATTTTGCATTTCGGTAAACGAATAACGCTCTTCGAAAAACATTTCCTGCCACTGACGCACCATACCGAGGAAATGATTGTTCAGAATAATCATTTTCACACCAATTTGTTCCTGCATAATGGTTCCGAGTTCCTGAATAGTCATTTGGAAACCGCCATCACCTGCGAACATACAAACAGTACGTTCGGGAGCACCCATTTTGGCACCCATAGCAGCCGGAATCCCGAATCCCATCGTTCCCAAGCCACCCGAGGTAACCATGCTTCGGGTTTTAGTATAATTAAAATAACGTGCTGCCATCATTTGGTTCTGACCAACATCTGTTACCAATATAGCTTCGTTATTAGTTGCATGCGATATTTTATGAATAACCTCACCCATTGTTATTTCACCTGATTCCGGATGAACTTCACGTTGAATAACTTTTTCAAATTCCAGCGTTTCAAACTCTTTGAATGATTCAATCCATTCGGTGTGTTTTGCAGGGTTTATTTTAGCGGTTAAAGCAGGTAAAGTTTCTTTCGTTGTACCCAAAACCGGTGCATCGGGCTTCACATTTTTACCAATTTCAGCGGCATCAATATCCAAATGAATAATTTTTGCCTGTTTGGCATAAGTATTTAAATCACCGGTTACTCGGTCGTCGAAACGCATTCCAATAGCAATTAGCACATCACACTCGTTGGTTTTTTTATTTGGAGCAACGTTTCCGTGCATTCCTAAAAATCCTTTATTCAAAGGGAAGTCAGTTGGCATTGCGGAAGATCCGAGCAATGTCCAGGCAGCAGGAATATCGGCTTTTTCAAGAAAAGCTAACAATTCTTTTTCTGCATTTCCCAAAATAACTCCCTGACCTACCAGTGCAAAGGGTTTTTTAGCTCCATTTATCAATGCAGCAGCCGCTTCAATCTGCGAAGGTTGAACTTCGGGTATTGGCAAATAACTGCGAATAAATGTGCATGGTTTATAGTCAAATTCTACTTCCTGAATTTGTGCGCTTTTTGCAAAATCAAGCACAACCGGTCCGGGACGGCCACTGCGTGCAATATAGAAAGCACGTGCAACAGCCCAGGCAATATCTTCCGGACGACGAATCTGATAAGCCCATTTGGTAATTGGCTGGGTGATACCTACCACATCAATTTCCTGAAAAGCATCTGTTCCAAGCAAGGCAGCTCCAACCTGACCGGTGATAACCACCATAGGCGTACTGTCGAGCATAGCATCTGCAATACCGGTAACAGCATTGGTTGCAGCCGGACCTGAAGTTACCAAAGCAACTCCAACCTTTCCCGAAACACGTGCATAACCCTGTGCAGCATGCGTTGCACCTTGTTCGTGACGTGTTAGAATATGATTTATATGTTTGTCGTAATCGTAAAGTGCATCGAAAACGGGCATAATCGCGCCGCCCGGATACCCGAAAATGGTATCAACACCTTCTTCTAAAAGCGCCTGCATAAAAGCATGAGCGCCGGTTATTTTATTGTTCATATAAGCCCCCTCAATCCCCCAAAGGGGGAATTTTAGTTAGTTTTATTTGTTTTATTACTCAATTTATGCCCTTACTTAAGTCCCCTTGTGGGCAGTGGGGGTCAGTCAATCATTCTCACAGCACCTTTATCGGCAGAACTTACCATGCTTGCATAAGCTCTCAGTGCTTTTGAGACAATTCTATTTCTATCTTTCGGCTTAAATGCATCGTTGCCACGTACTAATTCAGCATCGCGACGTTTCAGCAATTCTTCCTCACTTACTTTTACATTCATACTGCGGTTTGGAATATCTATTTCAATAATATCACCATCCACAATCAGTCCGATATTTCCACCTGAAGCAGCTTCGGGAGAAACATGTCCGATGGATAAACCGGAAGTTCCACCTGAAAAACGACCATCGGTTATCAATGCACATTCTTTTCCAAGATGTTTTGATTTGATATACGAAGTCGGATAAAGCATTTCCTGCATACCAGGTCCTCCTCTAGGACCTTCGTGTGTAATCACCACCACATCACCTGCAACCACTTTTCCGCTCAAAATTCCTGTACAGGCACTGTCCTGCGAAGTAAATACTTTGGCAGGTCCACTGAACTTCCAAATACTTTCGTCAACACCGGCGGTCTTTATAACGCATCCATCCTGTGCAATGTTCCCTTTCAGAATGCCTAATCCACCATCTTTGGTGTAGGCATGTTCCACGCTTCGGATACAACCTCCGACTCGATCACCATCCAATTCAGTATATTGAACACTCTGAGAGCCCATTACCAGATTAAAACGGTGTGCCGGAGCACTTTTATAAATTTCAATGGCTTTGGCAGTAACTGTCGGAGCCGTAATATCATATTGTTCAATGGCTTCGCCCAAAGTCAATCCGTCAACGCGACAAACCGATTTGTTTAGCAAACCACCTTTGCTTAATTCTGCCAAAATACCCAAAATTCCACCGGCACGGTTTACATCCTGAATGTGGTATTTTTGTGAATTAGGTGCAACTTTACATAAACAAGGAGTAACGCGAGAAAGTTTATCCATGTCATCCATTGTAAGTTCCACGCCTGCTTCATGAGCAATGGCCAAAATGTGCAGAACAGTATTGGTCGAACCACCCATGGCAATATCGAGCGTCATGGCATTAAGGAATGCTTCACGTGTTGCAATTGAACGGGGCAAAACAGAATTGTCACCTTCAAAGTAATATTTATTGGCATTGTCCACAATCAGTTTTGCAGCATCAATAAACAGTTGTGTGCGGTTTGAGTGAGTAGCAACGATTGTTCCGTTGCCCGGTAAAGCCAAACCAATCGCTTCGTTCAGACAGTTCATAGAGTTAGCCGTAAACATTCCCGAGCAAGATCCACAGGTTGGACAAGCAGCATTCTCAATTTTCTTTACCTGTTCGTCAGAAACGCTTTCGTCAGCCGACTGCACCATGGCATCCACCAAATCAAGATGTTTTCCATCCAATTCACCGGCTTCCATTGGTCCGCCCGAAACAAAAACGGTTGGGATATTTAGTCGCATGGCTGCCATAAGCATTCCCGGTGTAATTTTATCGCAGTTACTGATACATACCATAGCATCAGCCTTATGAGCATTAACCATATACTCAACGCTATCGGCAATCAAGTCGCGCGATGGCAATGAATACAACATGCCATCATGACCCATGGCAATTCCATCATCAATGGCAATAGTATTGAATTCGGCTGCAAAACAGCCCAGTTTTTCTATTTCAGCTTTTACTTTCTGACCAATTTCGTGCAAATGTACATGACCCGGAACAAACTGAGTGAATGAGTTGACAATAGCAATAATCGGTTTACCCATTTGCTTATCGGTCATTCCATTGGCACGCCACAAAGAACGTGCTCCTGCCATTCTGCGACCACCGGTGCTGGTTGCGCTTCGAAGTACTTGCCCCCCAACCCCCTGAAAGGGGAGTTCTGTAGAGGTATTTTTTTCGTTGTTTATCATATTATTCTTGCTTTTATATTGAAACTAACTTTAATACGTTCTAAATTCCCCCTTTTGGGGGTTAGGGGGCTACTTATAAATAAAAAACCTTTCTCCGTTATGGTGAGAAAGGTTTTTTTTGTGCTTTATAATAACATACACTTTACAGCATAACCATCCTCACTTCTGATTTATGACCAAAAGTAACACGACAAGAGAGAGGACAGTTTTTATGCGGTTTGAAGACATATTTATTTATATTCGGGTGCAAAGATAACCTATCTCACATAAAATTCCAAATAGTTCGGAAGAAAAAATTGTTATTTTTATTCAAATTGAAAGAGATTAGGCTACTTTTATTTGAAAAAATCATAATTCAATACAATATAAGTAATTTGTAGCTCCTTTTCGTTATATAATTTATACAACAGAGTAAATATATAACAGCACAAACGGATAACCATCGTAATTTTGTATTATTTTTGCATGCAATTTTAATTTTACCATGGACAAAAAAGACTTTCGATATATAATTAATATAGATTCACCTACTGATTTAAAGGCACTTAACAGGGACGAACTGCCCGAAGTTTGTAACGAACTCAGACAATTCATTATTGACGAAGTTTCAAAAAACCCCGGACACTTAGGTTCCAGCCTCGGAGTTGTAGAACTTACAGTGGCCATTCACTACGTATTTAACACACCATACGATCGAATAATCTGGGATGTTGGGCATCAGGCATACGGACATAAAATTCTGACCGGTCGACGTGATCAATTTCACACCAACAGACAATTTAAAGGACTTTGCGGATTTCCATCACCAAAAGAAAGTGAATACGATGCTTTCGGTGTTGGTCATTCATCTACTTCAATTTCGGCAGGTTTGGGTATGTCGGTAGCATCTCTTTTGAAAGAAGAACCTAAGCGACAGGTGGTTGCTGTAATTGGCGACGGAGCGATGACCGGTGGATTGGCTTTTGAAGGACTGAATAATGCCTCCATGAGCAAAAATAACATGTTGATTATTCTGAACGATAATCAAATGGCCATTGATCCTATTCAGGGAGGGTTTACACAATATCTGGTGGACATTACCACTTCGCGGGCTTACAACAAAATCCGTTATAAAACCTACAATTTCATGAAAAAAATTGGGTTGATAAACGAGCGTGGAAGAGACCGGATTATTAGTTTCAACAACACCGTAAAAGCTGCACTGACAAAGCAACACAATATATTTGAAGGATTGAATATCCGTTATTTTGGACCGGTTGATGGACACGATGTTGATGAACTCGTGCGTATTATGTCGGAAATTAAAAAGTATAACGGGCCTAAAGTACTGCATATCATTACTAAAAAAGGTAAAGGGTACGAATTTGCAGAAAATTCAGCTACTGAATGGCATGCGCCGGGTGTATTTAATGTAGAAACCGGCGAGCGTAAAAATTGTGCCACATCCGCCCCTACTCCGCCGCTTTTTCAGGATGTTTTTGGTAAAACTTTGCTTAAACTGGCATTGAAAAATGATAAAATAGTAGCCATTACACCTGCTATGCCAAGCGGTTGCTCCATGACTATTATGCAAAAGGAACTACCAAACCGTGTTTTTGATGTAGGAATTGCCGAGGCTCATGCTGTGACCTTCTCTGCCGGATTAGCCAAAGAAGGCATGATTCCGTTTTGCAATATTTACTCTTCGTTTATGCAACGGGCTTATGATAATGTAATTCACGATGTGGCACTTCAGAATCTGAGTGTGATATTCTGTCTCGACAGAGCCGGTTTGGTCGGTTCGGATGGTGCTACACACCATGGATTGTTTGATTTAGCTTACATGCGCTGTATTCCGAACATGATTATAGCTGCCCCCCGCAACGAAATTGAACTGAGAAATATGATGTATACGGCTCAGTTAAAACCTTATGGACCATTTACCATACGTTATCCACGTGGTAAAGGTACAATTGTTGACTGGCGAAAACCTTTTAATGAATTAGAAATCGGAAAGGGTGAATGTATTAAGAAAGGTGAGGAAATGGCTGTGATTACTATTGGCACAATGGCAACAAGTGCTGCAAAAGCCATTGAATTGGTTGAAAAAGAACAAAATGTATCGATTGCTCATTATGACATCAGATTTCTGAAACCGCTCGACGAAGCCATGCTTAACGAAATAGCCAAAAACTTCAAAAAGATTATTACCATTGAAGATGGGGTGATAAATGGTGGTTTTGGCAGTGCCGTGCTTGAATTTATGTCCGACAATAATTACTCAGTTCAGGTAAAACGACTTGGAATCCCCGACAGTTTTATAGAACATGGAACTCCAGAAGAATTATATCACTTGCTGGAACTTGATGCAGAGGGAATTGCAGGAAGTATTTCCGAAGTTTTGAAAAATTTAAAGCAGACCAAAACTGAAAAAGTAAGATCCTAACAACCTGTAAAATATATGCCACATTATCGTGGGTATATTTTAATTAAAAATCACCAATTTAATATCACTTTACCACACTCACCACTCTCCATCACATCAAAACCTTTTTGAAAATCATCAACTCCAAAACGATGAGTAATAACCGGAGTCAGATCAATACCGGTAATAAGCATTTGTTCCATTTGATACCAGGTTTCCCACATTTCTCGTCCATATATACCTTTGATAGTGAGTGCTTTGAAAATAATTTTATCCCAATTCACCGTTGTATTATTAGGCAATATACCAAGCAATGCTATTTTTGAACCGTTGTACATGTTTTCTATCATGCCTTCAAAAGCGATTGGTGATCCCGACATTTCAAGTCCAATATCAAATCCATGCATAGTAAGTTGTTTAACAGCACCTTCAATTGTATCACCTTTTCGGGGATTGATGGTGAGAGTAGCTCCCATTTTTTTAGCAATTGCAAGCCGATAATCGCTCAAATCACTGACAACGATATTTCTTGCACCGGCAAATCTGCAAATAGCAGTTGCCATAGTTCCAATAAGTCCCGCACCGGTTATTAATACATCTTCACCAATCAGAGGAAATGACAAGGCTGTATGTGTTGCATTACCAAACGGATCCATAATTGCAGCAATCTCATCCGGGATACGCGCATCCAAATGCACTACATTTTCTGCCGGAAGCGATAAGTATTCTGCAAAAGCACCATCGCGGTTCACTCCCACTCCTACTGTATTTTCGCAAACATGAAGTTTTCCCCTCCGACAATTGCGGCAATGCCCACAGGCTATATGTCCTTCACCAGTCACGCGGTCTCCAATATGAATATTTTTCACACCACGACCTTTATCCACAATCTCACCAACATATTCATGACCGATTGTCATGGGCGTTTTAATAGTTCGTTGTGACCATTCATCCCATTTATAAATGTGTAAGTCAGTTCCGCATATAGCAGTTTTTTTTATTTTTATCAAAACATCATTAATGCCCACATGTGGAAGTGGTATATCTTCCATCCATATACCTTTTTCAGGACGAATTTTTACTAATGCCTTCATTTATGTATTGTTGATTTTATAAAATTGAACAATAATCTCATATTTCCAATATTATTAGAGAATTATAGCATTCAGGCTCAATTCATATTTATTGAATTTTAATCAAATTACGTTCAGGTCTTTACCTACTTTGGAAAATGCAGCAATACATTTATCCAGATGCTCCAGTTCATGAGCAGCAGATATTTGAACCCGAATTCGAGCCTGACCTTTCGGCACAACGGGATAATAGAATCCGGTAACATATATCCCTTCATCCAACAGTTTTGTTGCCATTTTCTCCGACAATCTGTCATCGTAAAGCATTACTGCACAAATAGCTGACTCAGTAGGTTTTATATCGAACCCGGCTGATTTCATCTTTTCAATAAAGTACGCCGTATTTTCGTGTAATTTTTCCTGAAGTTCATTGGTTTCATCCATCATTTCAAACATACGTATGCCTGCAGCAGCCACCATGGGTGGAATAGAGTTTGAGAAAAGGTAAGGGCGCGAACGTTGACGGAGTAAATCAATTATCTCTCTTTTGCCAGTTGTAAAACCTCCTATCGCTCCTCCAAAAGCCTTTCCGAGTGTTCCGGTTATTATTTCAATCTTTCCTCTGAGATTATAACGTTCTGTCACACCACGTCCGGTTTCTCCAACTACTCCTGCCGAATGTGATTCATCAATCATTATCATAGCATTGTATTTTTCTGCCAAAGAATAAATTTTATCTAACGGAGCCACATTTCCATCCATAGAAAATACGCCATCGGTCACAATCAACCGAAAACGCTGAGACTGAGCAACCTTAAGTTGGAGTTCTAAATCGTTCATATCTGCGTTTGCATACCGATAACGTTGAGCTTTACATAGCCTTATACCGTCAATTATTGAAGCATGATTCAATGCATCTGAAATTATGGCATCCTCTTCATTCAAAAGAGGTTCAAATACTCCTCCATTGGCATCAAAACATGCAGCATATAAAATTGTATCTTCGGTGCCGAAAAACCGGGCAATAGCTGCTTCAAGTTTCTTATGCAAATCCTGTGTTCCACAAATAAACCGCACCGAAGAAACGCCATAACCGTGAGTTTTAAGTGCTTTTGTGGCAGCTTCTTTTAATTGAGAATTATTTGATAACCCAAGATAATTATTAGAAGAAAAGTTCAAAACATCATTACCATTGGCCACCCTGATTATAGCACCTTGAGCTGATGTAATTATACGTTCTTTTTTATAAATACCTGCTTCTTCTATACCTTTCAGTTCGTGTTGTAGAAATTGTTTAAACTCTTGATACATAATTATTTATTTTATTACTAATTAGTTGATATTTTTTCAAGGTAAGAAAGAAATATTTCAGAGAAAAATATAGATTCTAATTAAACAAAAGTAATCATATTTCTGAATTAATACTCAGAAATATGCCAGAATTGAATAAAAATAATTACATACTGTTTATTTAATGAAGCTATAATTGAACTAAGCATTAGAAAAATAATTCTGAATGAACATTCTTGCTAATTTCAATGATTCTAAATTAAGTTCCTGAGTAGAAAATCGTTTAAAAAAAACAGTTTGAAAAGAAATAGTTTCTGTATTTTTGGCCTTTCAATTAAAACAAATTTTCATTATGTCAGAAAAGAAAGATGTTGCCTTGGGGTCAGTAGTTGCAGCTGTATTTATTACCATTTTTAAATTGATTATTGGACTTATGACCATGAGTTTAGGAATTATATCCGAAGCGTTGCACTCCGCACTGGATATGGTGGCAGCCATAATTACTTATTTCTCAGTCAGGGTATCTGACAGGCCTGCAGACTCAGAGCATAACTACGGTCATGGTAAAGTTGAAAATTTATCAGCACTTGTTGAAACAATTCTTTTATTAGTCACTTGTGTCTGGATTATATATGAAGCTGTAAACCGACTGACCTCCGGAAATGTTCATATTGAAGTAACATACTGGAGTTATATCGTGGTAATAACATCCATTATTATTGATTTTACTCGTTCAAGAGCATTATACCGGGTAGCAAAAAAACATAACAGTCAGGCACTGGAAGCAGATGCATTGCATTTTTCCACCGATATTTGGAGCTCTTCGGTGGTTTTAATTGGATTAATAGCTTATCAATTTTTAGGTTGGAAAAATGCTGATTCAATTGCAGCTTTGTTTGTTGCCATCATTGTGTTGTATGTTTCGTACCAGCTTGGCAAAAAAGCAATTGATGTATTGCTGGACAAATCACCTGCCAACACAAAAGAAATAGTTCGTCTGATACTGAAATCATATCCCGAAATAAAACATTATCATAGCTTGAAAGCCCGTACAGCCGGTGCTGATACATTTATTAAGTTCAACGTACACTTTGATCCTGAATTAAGTTTGCGTGAAGTGCATGAAGTCTGCGACAAAATTGAAGCTGAAATAGAAAAGCTTGTTAAACGAAGTGAGGTCTATATTCACGCTGAGCCCGATGAGATAAGTCACACCGAAAATGAACCTCAAGATGGAATAATCTAACGCTTTCACTGTGTAAAATCATGTTTAAGTTGTGTAAATACCCTGAAAGTTAGTGGATTTAGGGTTATTATGTATATATTCTACTTAAAATTTATGCCTTTTCACTGAAACTATTTTTTTAATATAAAGTTGTATTATACATTTGCCACGAAATAAAAATGTACTTCTTTAATTTATATTAAAAATTTAAGGTTATGAAAGCAAAGAATTTTTTTCTTGTATTAACATCGCTAAGTATGATTACCTGGAGTTGTACTTCTGAAAGCGATCTTGCAAATAGTAAAACACTATCTGATACTAGTCTAGCAAGCAGTAAGTCTCTGAAAAGCTCAATTACAGCCAATGCACAATCGTTGCAAACTGCTGTAAGTTCTATTATGTCGACTGACGGGTATAAATTATTGTCGGCAAACACATCCTCAAGTTCAGTAAAAATGGGTGTTAATTCATATTATCAACCATTCGACACTGTTGCAGTTACATACGGTTTGGCAGATGTTGCCGGTGTGTGGGATTATAAAGCCGCATTGAATTACCGCCATCGCGTACCACTGAATTCTTTTTTCCAAAAATCGACAACAGAGACTTCTGCTGATTTTATTCTCCGGTTACCTGATTCCAAAATTAAACATCCGTGGGATTTACTCCATAGTACTCCTGCCGACACATTACTAACCAATAATTATGTGGTTGATGTATCGAAATACAACCGTTGGTTTCAGCAATTTGCTCCCGGACGCTATAACTGGTCTTATGAAATGAATTCAAATATAAAAGTGAACGATTTAGCTATTGGTGATTTAAGAATTTTATCGACAAATGATAAAACAAAAGGTTATAATTTTAGCTCAACATTTGGATTTTCAAATGGTTACACTGCCAACACAACTTATACTGATGGCGATACAATTAAATCAGTTTATAACATTTCAAAAGACGGACAGATACTTTATCTGGAAAAATATACCGGTGTTCGCCCAACCAATTATGGTTCACATCCTGAAAGATATTATTCATTAATAATTGGAAATGTAGAAATTGATCGCAAAGGAGGTCCAAACAGTTTGGATAGTGCTAAAGTTTATTTAGGCGGTGTGTTACAAACCAAAGCAAAAGTTGAAATGATTACTGTTTCAACAACAAGTACTGAAACCACAATCATTAAAAAAAGCCGAACCATTCAAATTACATTTGACGATGGAACTGTTACTACAGTAAAAGAATTGCTTGGCTCG
Source organism: Paludibacter sp. (assembly GCA_037134195.1). Lineage (GTDB taxonomy): Bacteria > Bacteroidota > Bacteroidia > Bacteroidales > Paludibacteraceae > Paludibacter. Next base: position 33,036 of record JBAXMR010000028.1, read on the forward strand.
ACTATAACTGATATTGATACAATTTTTACCAGCATTCGCCAAGCTTACTTTGCAACTAATATCGTTGACAATGTTTCTTACTATATTTACACAAAGAAATAATACATTTAAAAAAATGTTTTTTATCTTAATTACCCCCGATAATCAGAATTAAAAGAATAAATCTATATCTTTGTAGGGGAAGTTAACTACTTCCCCTGTTTTTTTGAAATAAATCAATTATAAATGAGGTACGTCCAAACTAAGTCATCCAACTTTAAGGTTCTTGAAATAAGCATTTTTTCAATGATTTGGTTAGGAATATTTTCTATCCCATTTTTTCAGAACCGAATGTTCAATATAGTTGATTGGAGTAAAGTTACCGGTGAATGGATAAAGATGTTTTCATTTTTGGTAATATTCATCCTGAACACCTACATTTTTGTTCCTAAAATTCTTTTCAAGAAAAAATATCTGACATATATTGCAATTACCCTGACTGCAGTGATTGCAATTATTGGAATTATTATTGCCATTCAAACGCTGATAGATCCGGATCAAGCACTTTCGATGCCTCGAATGGATCTAGGTCCTGGAATGCCACCCATGGAACTGGGAAAGAAAATGCCACCTCCAATGGGATTTCGTGCTCCCGAGCAACCCGAAACCAAATCGATTTTCATGAATTTTACCGACAACCTGATTATCTCCATTCTGGTTGTAGCAGCCGGTATATCATTTAAAATGATGACTCAGTGGCTCAACGAGGAAGACCGTCGTAAAGACATGGAAAAAGAACAACTCAGAACTGAAATCGCTCTGCTTCGTCATCAAGTAAGCCCTCACTTTTTTATGAATACATTAAATAATATTCATGCACTAGTGGATATCAATACTGAAACAGCTAAAGATGCAATCATACGACTTTCTACTCTGATGCGCTACTTGCTCTATGACACCGCTCACGGACAAACCAGTCTGAAGAAAGAGATTGAATTTATCGAAAGTTACATTACGCTTATGCAATTGCGTTTTTCGGAAAAAGTGAAAATTACAATTGATGTACCCAAAATAATACCTGATATACAGATTCCACCTATGTTATTTATTTCATTTCTTGAAAATGCATTTAAACACGGAGTAAGTTATCAAACCAGTTCGTTTGTGAATTTCAGTTTAAAAATAGAGGATGAACAGTTAACTTGTGAAATTAAAAACAGCAAACAAAAAGTCCGGGAAAACTTTGATAAAAGTTACTCGGGGATAGGATTAACCAATATCCGCAAAAGTCTGGAACTATTATTTGCAAAAGATTATAGCCTCAACATTATTGAAAACGAAAAAACATTTGAAGTACTTCTAACGATTCCAGTATATGAAAATAAAATGTTTAGCAATTGACGATGAACCATTTGCACTACAGCAAATAAGTTCTTATATCGAGAAAACTCCGTTTCTAGAATCTGTTGCACTATGTCATAGTGCTTTCGAGGCTATAAGCTACCTCACTAACAACGAAGTAGATTTAATGTTTGTGGATATAAACATGCCTGATATCAATGGAATGGACTTTGTGAAATCGCTTGTAAATAAGCCACAAATCATCTTTACAACTGCCTACAGTGAGTATGCTATTGAAGGTTATAAGGTTGACGCATTAGATTATATACTCAAACCGATTAGCTATGGGGTTTTTCTGAAAGCAGCCACAAAAGCTAAAACATGGTTTGACCTGAGTCAGAAACAACCCGAGACTATACAAACTACGCAAGACTGTCTGTTTGTAAAATCGGACTATAAACTGGTGAAAATTCTGCTGTCGGAAATCAAATATATCGAAAGTGCCAATGAATATATTCAGATTCATTTGATTAACGATAAACCTATTACCACGCTCATTCGATTGAAAGTAATTGAAGAACAGCTTCCTAAAGATAAATTCATGAGGGTTCATCGCTCGTTTATTGTGAATTTAGAGCGCGTAAAAGTAATTGAACGCAGCCGTATTATATTCGACCAGAAAGTGTATATACCCATTGGGGATCAGTATAAAGAAAATTTCCAGAGTTTTGTTGACAAAACATTTTTAATCTAATAACAGTTAAAATACATATTATGAAAAAAACACATTTGTATATTCTTTTAAACCTTATTTTCTTAGGCGTTTACGGACAAACCAAAACAGTAAATGTTACAACCGCCGGCACATTAAGTACCCTGATTACATCCGCTGAAACCAGCACTATAACTACACTTACAGTATCCGGTAAAATAGATGCCCGTGATGTGGCATACCTGCGCGATAAAATAACTTCACTTGCCGTATTGAATTTAAGTGCAGCCTCTATACAAGCTTACACCGGAATAGACGGAACATATAGTGGAGTTACACTTACTTATCCTGCCAACGAACTGCCACTTTGCGCGTTTTACAATGCCAATACCGTTACTTATAAAACCACACTTACATCAATCACATTGCCCACCACGCTGAAATCAATCGGTGGTTCAGCATTTTATTATTGCTACGCTTTGTCAGGGACTTTTAGCATTCCTGCCGGAGTAATTTCTATCGGAAGTTACGCATTGTATGGCTGTTCAGGCTTATCTGCTTTTTCGGTGGATGCAGCTAATGCCCGATATTCGTCTACAAACGGAATTTTATATAATAAAAATCAGGATTCACTTTTTATCTGTCCTGGATCAAAAAGCGGTTCGATTTCCATTCCTTCGACTGTGACTTATATCGGTCCTTCTTCGTTTGATTATTGTTATAATCTTACGGGTACGCTCACCCTTCCGGCATCTCTTAAGACAATTGGAGCTTATGCATTTTATTATTGTACTGGTCTGACAGGAAATATTTCGCTGCCTTCAACCATAAAAACCATTGATGATGGAGCGTTTTACGGCTGTACGGGGCTAACTGGAGTAATAACTATACCAAATGTAACTTCCTACATTGGATTGTATGCCTTTTTCGATTGCAAAGGTATTAGTTCCTATCAGGTTGATGCTGGTAATACAAAATACTCGTCAAGTAACGATGCTTTATATAGTAAAAATGCAGATTCTTTGATTGTATGTGCAGGAACAAAAAGCGGAACTTTTACAATTCCTTCCACGGTTAAAGTGATTAAAACATGTGCTTTCTACGATTGTAGTTTGTTGTCAGGAACATTAAATATTCCAGCATCAGTCAAATCCATAGGAACGTATGCTTTTTATGGTTGTACCGGAGTATCAGCTTTCAATGTGGAAGCAGGCAATATTAGTTATTCATCTATTACAGGAGTATTGCTTAATAAAGCTCAGGACTCTTTGTTTATTTGTCCTTCAGCAATTGCCGGTAGCTACACTGTACCTCCAACAGTAAAATCAATTGGAACTTATGCGTTCTATTATTGTAAAAGCTTATCCGGTAGTATAAATATTCCTGCATCAGTTACATCTATTGGCGATTATGCATTCTATGGCTGTAGTAGCCTTACAGCCTTTAATGTTTCATCTGGTAATAATCGCTATTTTTCAACCAACGGTGTGTTATATAATTTGGCACAGGATTCACTACTTATATGTCCTCTTGGCAAAACAGGTGCATTTAGCATTCCGGGTACAGTCAAGACTGTCGATTATTATGCATTTGATGGCTGTTCAGGACTGACATCAATTACCATACCTTCATCGGTTACAACCATCGGAACTTATGCTTTTGAATATTGCACCGGACTAACCGAAATAAAAATTCCTAAAAACGTAACGAGTATTGGTAGTGGAGCATTTTATAACTGCACTTCATTAACAAAAGTGATGAATGTTGGGATAATTCCACAAACTATTGATAGTTACACCTTCGGTTTGGTAAACAAGACAACTTGTCAGCTGATAATTCCTGTAGGTACTTCCACACTATATAAAGCTGCAGCTTATTGGCAGGATTTCACAACAATAAACGAAACAAATTTTGATACTCCAGTGAAATCACCTTTAGCAGGAAGAATAAAAATTTACACCCAAAATCTCAAAATAACGTTGCTCGGACTTGATGAGAACGAAACAGTAACAATTTACAACATTGCCGGAACTTTGTTGTACAGACAAGTAAGTCGTGGGAGTTTGCTTACTATTCCTATTAGTTCACATGGTTGCTATATAGTGAACACAACACAGGGAACAAGTGTTCTGAGTTTATAAAATACATAAATTATTGCAGAATAAAACAAAAACGAAAAATCGAAAATATCAAATAACCATTATCTTTCATACTTTTGACTTTACTTTCAAGCTATGCTTTTCATAGTGCAGCTACAATTTGGATTTCAACCATACAGCTTTGCAAAAGCAGTTCTAAAATCAATGCTTTATCAATTTAATCAGCAAAAACTCTATTTTGAACAAAACCACCTACAACGTATTTTTTCCATAGCCGAACAATCTATTGTCCTTGATATGTCTGAAAACCTTTCCAGGCACATAATGAATCAGATTTTCATCAGCATTTTCTATCATTTGAGTTATATACGCCGATGTAATTTCGAGATGTTTCGTGGCAATACCTTTCATAATCCGAACCTTTCGGGTGGAAATCAGGTATTTCCATATCAACTGATATTCATCGCTGAAATGTGAATCTTCAGGATATATCACTTCACCTGTAGTCATATCTGTATAAGGATAAAGATACATTTTTACATTTTCCTGAAATAATGTTCCCATAGCCTGAAGCAGCCCTCCACGTAAATCATTGTATTGCGAATTATCCATAATTTTATCGAAAGTAGGTAAGCCAACCACAATGCGAAGTTTGTTCATTTTAAACTGAGCAAAATAATCTACCAATTTAAAGTAACGGCTGAATTTGGAAACCATAACACTCTGACCCACTTTATTGAGCAAATCAACACGGTGCATAAAGTCTTTTTCATCCACAACTTCATTTTGAATCAAGTAATTGAGCGAAATTTCGCAAAATGCAATGGTGTTATCGGGTTTATAATCCTCATCACCTTTAAATACAGATAAACTATCATTTAAGAACTCGATATTCAGATTGTTTATCGGACGAAAATATCCGCGCATCAACAATACATTTTTGCGATAAAGTAAATCACCCGGCTGCTGAATGCGTCCCGACTGATCGAACATAATTGCCGGAGTCATATTATGGCTAACTAGCATCAAATTTAATAAGCGATTATCACACCAATTCATATCCGGACCTTCCACATACACATAATCCACTTCCACACGGTCGGTATCAAGATTATCCAGCAACGATAACAGCACTTTTCGCGGGTCTTCCCAATCAAACAAACTTGCATGAATGAGGTTAATGCCCAATGTTCCTAAGGAATATTGCTGCAATAATGTATCGTTCTCGAGCAACTTAATATGAATAAAAAACTTATTCGGCTCGTATCGGCTACTTCCTTCCACAGCAATTCCCAACCAACCATTCCCCTGATTGGTTTTGGCAAAATTCAGTGTTTCTACTGTATTTGCGAAAGCAAAAAACTTTTGAGTATTCTTTGTATCAAGAATTTTTATCAACTCTTCATACTCGTAATCAACCATTTTGCTCAACCGGTCTTCGGCCACATAGCGTGATGGTGTTCCCTGATTATAGAAATAATCGGAAAACGATTTATCATAGGCCGAAATAGATTTGGCTATCGTATTCGATGCGCCACCTGCCTGAAACAAATGACGGGCGGTCTCCTGCCCTCCCCCGATTTCGGCTATTGAACCGTAGTAGACCGAATTAATGTTAATTTGTACTGATTTTTCCTTTGTACTCAACGAGTTTTTCATAAATATTTTATTACATGTTAAAATAATACCGGTTGATTGTCAGCTTCTTCTGTTATTCCGGTATAATGTTTACAAACCTTATTCATAACACAAAGCTCACATTTTGGATTCGTTGGCCGACAAATTTCACGTCCCAAAAATGAAATAGCCATACCTATATCGTTCCATTTCTCGCGGGGCAAAACTACCATAAGTTGCTTTTCTATCTTTTCTGGTTTAGAACCGGTGGCAATTCCAATCCTTGGTGCTACACGTAACACGTGTAAATCCACAATAATACCTTCTGCCTCATTACCTGATTCGCGAATAATCACATTAGCCGACTTACGTCCAATGCCGGGCAATTTAGTCAATTCGGTCATGTTAGTTGGAATTTCATCATCTAAGCCAACAGTTTGTGCTAACTTAACCAACCATTCACACTTGTGACCAAAATTCCTGACTGAACTAAAAAAGTGATGTAAATCTTCAGGTGCAGCTAGTGAAAGACTGCTTAATGAAGGAAAAGCTTCAAAAAAAACAGGTGTTAGTTCGTTAATATGTTTATCCGAATCTTGTGCCGAAAGGATAACCATCACAATAAGTTGATAGCGATTTTTATAATTGAGAGGGTGTTTTCGGTTTAAATACTGTTGAATTAATAATTCGAGATATTCATTCATTTTCTATTTATGTTTAACTCATTAAAATTATTTACAAATATATCAACACTTTTCCAAAACCAACGTTTTTTTTAAAACAAAAAAAAATCTTTATGAACTTTCTTTTTTAAAGCTATTACTATTGAGTTTGACATTTACTTTTTTGTATTTTTTTGGTGTAACTAATTTTTATCAGTGAACTTCCTAGATCAGTTTTTCCTCAATAGCCATTTTGACTAACTTGGCAGTGTTTCGTGCTCCAAGTTTGCAAAGCAGATTTTTTCGGTAACTGTTCACAGTTTCAATGCCCAAAAACATTTTGTCGGCTATTTCGTTGTTAGTAAATCCATTTACTATGTTTCCAAGTAGTTCTTTTTCACGCGGTGTAAGCCAAATCTGAAGTTTAGACCGACTATTCATTAGCATATCTACCTCGTCGCACAAAAATTGATTCCCTTCAGCAACGGTTTCCACGCCCAAAATGATTTCATCGGGCATAGCGTTTTTTAGCACATAACCTGAAGCGCCGTTTTCGAGCATTTGACGGATAACTGTATATTCGCTGTAGCTTGTCAGCGCAATAATTTTCACCGCAGGATATTTAATCTTAATCTCTTTACAAAGATCAGTTCCGCTGGCATCGGGCAGGTTAATATCCAGCAGAATGACATCCGGTTGTTGTTGTGACAGCATCAAACGACATTCTTTGGCGTTATAAGCTGTACCAACAATCTGAATATTGTTAGATGAGCTAAAAAGCCCGACAAGTCCGGTAACCAAAACCCGATGATCGTCAACAATACATAATTTAATCATAATCAGAGTTTTATTTCGATCGAAATTTCTGTTCCTTTTCCGGGTTCGGAATTGATGTCAATATTTCCACCGAGCGAATATACGCGGTCGGTGATATTCTTGAGCCCGATTCCTTTTGCGGCAATTGTTTTATCAAATCCCTTTCCATCATCATACACGTTGAGGGAAATTCTATCCGTTTCCTGCACTAATTGCACATTGATATTTGTAGCCTCTGCATGTTTAATGGCATTATTAATCAGTTCATGTACAATTCGATAGAGCATAATTTCTGTTTTTGGCTCTATCCGTTGTTCATCTCCGAAATAATGAAAATGAACCTGACTGAAATTGCTGCAAAAATCGGCTAATGCTACCTTTAATCCATAGCGTGACAGCGACTCAGGCATCATATTATGTGCCACTCTTCGGAGTTCCCTCATCGATTCATCGAGCATGCTGAACACACGGTTTAGTCGGGACACATCGTCTACTTCTAATGTTACAACTTGTTTCATATCAAAAAGATTTATTTTAATTGCCGATAACATTCCGCCCAGCCCATCATGCAGGTCGCGAGCTAATCGGGTTCGTTCCGCATTCTCCCCTTCGAGAATCGACTGTGTTGCCACAAGCTGTTTTTCCTGTTCTAACTGAGATATACGTTGTTCGGCAATTTGTTTGTTACGTTTGGTAATCAGAAAACGATAATAAATAGCCAGCAAAATCAATATCAACACTACTGTGGATGCGACAAATATAATGATACTTAATCTCCTTTGTTTTTGCAAAACGGTTATTTCCAACTCTTTTTTCTCGGTTTGGTATTTCTTTTCACTATCTACAGAGAACTGGTGCAACTCTTTTTTGCTTCTGGATTCAACAATATTGTAAAACTTATCGAAATACCTTATGGACAACTGTTTATCGTTAAGGAAAATTGCAGACTTAACTATGTTGGCAGCCACATTTTCATGTAATGCTATGTCAGTTGTATCCGAGTGAATTGCTTCCAGAGCATAATTTAATGATTTATTATAGTCGCTTTTTTGATAATATATATTTGAAAGATTCAATTGCATGGCAGCCACATCACTGGCAGTACACGATTTTTTTGCAACGATTAATCCTTTGATACCTATTTGCAAAGCTTTATCAAAATCTTTGTAATGAGAATAGTATATTTCACTAATCTTTTGATAAGTAAGTGCCTGACCTTCATAATCGCCACATCGCATCGACACTTTTAAAGCTTTATTGGCATATTCGAGCGCTTTTTTATAGTCTTTTTTTGCTGTAAATACGTTTGTCAAACCATTGTAAGCCTGACTTAATCTCCAGTCATCATTTTTCTCAATACATAATTTTGCCGATTGCTGAAAATATTTTTCTGCAAGATTATAGTTATGAATATTGAGGTATAAAGTCCCGATATTTCCATAAACAGTACGGATTAATGTAAACTTGTTTTGCTTTTCCAATCTTAGAAGTAGATTTAGATTAATAGATATTGCTTTTTCGTAATCGCCTGTTGTTTCGTAAACAATGGCGTATGCTATATCAATATTATTTAATCTGTTTTCGTCATTGGCTTTACGGGAAAATGATTCTGCTGTCTTTAAATAAAATAATGCGCTATCCATCTGACTATCTTTATAATAAGCTATTCCAAGATGATGGTACAAAATGCCACACAACTTATCATTTTTAGTCTTCATACTTAGTTCTATACCTTTTCTTGAAAAAAGTTTCGATTTAACTAAGTCCAAATTCAGATACCCCCAACTCAAATCATCATATAGGTCTAGTTGCTCTTTTATGGGTACTTTTCGGGTTTTGAGTACATTCTCCATTGAATCTAAGTTCTGCGAAAAGCAAATACCTGTATTTACAAGCATAAGTGCAATAATTGCAGAAAGCCGATGAGCTGATTTTGCTAATTGTATTCGGTAGTTCATGATTTCACTTTTTATAATGTAAAAACAACTGAATAATTTTGTATTTATTTCTACCTACAAAAATACTAAATATTTGTATTGCAAAAGTAATTTCATAACTTTGTATTGCAAAAGTAATTTCATAATTTTGTATTGCAAAGGTAATTTTATACCATAGAATTAAAAACCCCTTTTTGGGGGTATTTTATTGAATTTCTATATTTTACTTTTGTCATCATGAATTTGAATCGCTGAAATTCGATTTTTGAACTGCTATTTGATTCATTTTACAAGTAAAACACTAAAATTAAAAATATTATTTTCAATTATAAAACTTCTAAAGTCCATATTTTCAAACCATTAATTAATAATTAAAATTTAAAGCAAATGAAAACAACTTTTTTTATTGTGATTATTTTATTGTCGGGACTATTAATCGGATGTACTACTGAAACTATTGACACCACACCGACAATAACGACGGTTTCTCCTTCGACTGCTGCTGCTGGTACACCTATAGAAATAACCGGCAAAAATTTTTCGACAATTGCAACCGACAATGTTGTAAAAATAAACGACGTGAATGTAACTGTTTTATCGGCAAGTGAAACAAAACTAGTGGTGAAAGTACCTGTATCCACATCCGGAAATTTAGTAGTTTCTACCAATTCCGGGATTTCAAATAAATTTAATTTCAATTATGGAAAATCCATTCTTATAGCTGGTGGCACATACGCAGGAGCATACCTTTGGAATAATGGAACTGCAATTGCGTTGCAAGATGAAAAAACAGGCTCTAATGTAGCAAATTCAGTATTTGCAACCGATAGTGATGTGTATATGGCAGGTTCAATAACTAATAGCAACAATCATTTGACTGCATGTTACTGGAAAAACACAACATTGTTAAAACTAACCAATGGATCAACAACCGCTGAAGCATACTCAATATTTTTGAATGGTCAGGATGTATATGTTGCGGGTTATGAAATCAATTCAGACGGTCAAAGCGTTGCAAAATACTGGAAAAATGGAACAGCGATTTCACTGGCTAATGGCATACATGATGCAACTGCCACAGGCATCTTTATTAGCGGCTCTGATGTGTATGTATCAGGTTACGAGGATGATGGAATTGGAGATAAAGCAAAATACTGGAAAAATGGAATCGCAGTTCAACTTTCTGATTTAGATCATTATGCTCAAACCAGTTCAATTTATGTAAGTGGTACAGATGTGTATGTTACAGGTCATGTAACGGGTACGTATGGTGATGCAGTTTACTGGAAAAACGGCACAATGGTCATACTTCCGTCCGGCACTACTTATGGAGCTAATGGAACATCAGTATATGTAAAAGGTACAGATGTATATGTTGCAGGAAAAGTCTACATTGATTCGCCACAAAATTCGCAAGCCGTTTACTGGAAAAATGGAGTTAAAACAAATCTTACTACAAGTACTAATACTAATGGGGAAGCTAAATCAATTTATGTATCTGACTCTGATGTTTATGTAACCGGTAATGAAGGACAATATTCAGGTAAATACTGGAAAAATGGAGTATCTACGACTCTTTATTCATCATCAGCATGTTCCATGAATGGCATTATTGTAAAATAAGAATCCATACGAATCTACAAACGAATTCAAAAATCATACTTCTATGAAACACATCAAATTAAAAACATGTGCTGTACTTTTGCTGGGCATTGGGCTGCAGGTAACACAGGCACAAACCTCACTTTTTGTAAAACAAAAGGTAGGTGTTATCACGCCCTTTGACTTAGGTACAATCAAGTCACTCACTTTTGAAGCCGGCTTTGTGACTGTAAACAAAAAAGATGCAAGCTCAAGCTCTTTTGAACGTACCAATGTTCAATACATGAACTTTGGTGTTAATCCTACAGAAATAGCTCCAATAAACGAAGAGCAAAACTACACACTTTCACTTTTCCCAAATCCGGTACAGGATATACTGAACGTTAATTACAGCACTGAAAATCCTCAAAACACATACCTTGAGATTGTTGGTATTGACGGAAAAGTTGCTTTGAAATCATCACTTGGAAATGCAAAAAGTAGTATTTCTGTATCATCACTACCCCGTGGTTTTTATGTGTGTCGCATTATAAATGGAACTAAAACCACAACAGCTAAATTTATTAAGCAATAGCCAAAAAATTAATTAATTATAATACTGAAAAATAAATAAATTAAACAATACTATTATGAAAACATTTCAAATCATTATTTTAGCTCTTATTCTATCAGTTTCTACAACTATGGCTCAGGATACCATATATGTATATAAAGCTGGTGCAGTAGTCTATAAAAGTGTACTATCCGAAGTGGATAGCGTAACTTTCCAGAAAATGTATCCACCACTTACCGTTACCGACATCGATGGTAATCTGTATCACACTATGAAAATTGGCACACAAATATGGATGTCAGAAAACCTAAAAACGACACATTACAATAACGGAGATGCCATTGCTTACGAACCGGACAAAACAAATACCGTATGGGCAGGATTAACTACCGGAGCATGGTGCGATTATAATAACAATGCTGCAAACGGTGTCAGATTTGGACATTTATACAACTGGTATGCAGCAAGCGACAGTCGCAACATAGCACCGATAGGCTGGCACGTACCTACTGATGCCGAATGGACAACCCTCACCAATTTTCTGGGAGGCGAAGCGAATGCAGGAGATCTATTAAAAGAAGCCGGAACAACCGATTGGGTAGAACAAAACGCAGGTGCTACCAACATTACCGGCTTTACAGCACTTCCGGGTGGCTATCGTGATGTTACTTTCATCAATTTACAATTTGGCGGATATTGGTGGACTACAAGTGAGTACAATCCAGATTACGGCAAATTTAGGTACATGGCAGGTAGCCTCCACTATGTAGGTAAGGACAAAACGAGTAAAAAACTAGGGTTCTCTATTCGTTGTGTCAAAGATTAGAATTTAAATATCCTTTTTATAAAATTAAAGACAGCTTTTCTAACGTAAATACGTTGGAGAAGCTGTCTTTTTTTAGTTGAATCAGTTATTTATGGAGCATAAAATTCAAATTGGATTCAGTCTGTAAAAGTAATGCACTTTTAAATTTTATGCGTTCATTTTTTTATTTAATAGTTGTCACTTAGCTTGTCCCAATCCAGCGGGCGAAGTCGCTTTGAGCATGGTCTGTTGAGTTAAATGCCTATTTTAATGCTCTTTTCATATTCAAAAACAGAAAAAACCCCTTTTTGGGGGTATTTTATTGAATTTCTGCCTTTTATTTTTGTAGTCATAAATCAGAAGTTGTATAATAAAAATTAATAATGTAGCATTTACTTCATTTCAATATGCATAAAATACAAAATATCAACCATTTAAATATCAACATTATGAAACAGTTAGTTACACTTATTCGCACAGATTTAGCTGACAAGACGGATTATTCTACGAGAAGTATTGGAAATGACCAACAAATTAACAGTTCAGTAAAAGAACTAGTATTGGTTAACCGAATGAAATGTTATCTGATAATATTTCTGCTGCTAATTATACCAAATGTATTTATAAAATAGTCCAATTAGTGTAATTGGATTTTTTTT
>JBAXMR010000029.1:0-44940 GCA_037134195.1 Paludibacter sp.
CTTCGGTTTCGACCATTGCCAATGCCATGGATGTGGGTGACCCGAGCAATTTTGCACGAGTTTTGGACTTGTACGGTAGCTCACACGAAGCTATTTCGGCAGAAATAAGTGGTGTGAGTTATACTGACGAACAAATTGCCGAAACGCTGAAAGCCTGCAAACAAGAAACCGGATATTTACTCGATCCACATGGTGCCGTGGGTTACAGAGCTTTACAGGAAGGATTGAAACCGGACGAAATTGGCGTTTTCCTTGAAACAGCGCATCCGGCAAAATTCCTCGAAACGGTTGAAAATATTATTGCTGAAAAAGTTGAAATTCCACTGAAATTGCAGGAATTTATGAAAGGCGAGAAGAAAAGTATATCTTTGCCTAAAGATTTTAGTTCGTTTAAAAATTTCATGAAAACACAAGCAACCTGATAATCTGATTTCGGTATGACTAAAAAAGTTTTTGTAAGCGGATGCTATGATATGTTACATAGCGGACACGTAGCATTCTTTGAAGATGCAGCACAATATGGTGATTTATACGTTGGTATAGGTTCGGATAAAACCATTAATGAATTGAAAGCCCGTAAAACTATTAATTCTGATGCAGAACGCCTGTATATGGTTAAATCACTCAAAGTGGTAAAAGACGCCTGGATAAATCAGGGTGGTGGTTTGCTCGATTTTTTGGAAGAACTCGAATCGTTGAAACCCGATATTTTCTTTGTCAATGCCGATGGACACACGCCAGCCAAGGAAGCTTTGTGTAAAGAACGAGGCATTGAATATGTGGTGAGCAAACGCGTTCCGCACGGTAATCTACCCGCTCGTTCAACAACAGCTTTACGTCAGGAATGTCGTATCCCCTACCGATTGGACCTTGCCGGTGGTTGGCTCGATCAACCTTATGTGAGTAAATATGCCGCTGGTTCGGTGATTACTATTTGTATTGAACCTGATTTTGAATTCAACGACCGGAGTGGTATGTCCACCAGCAGTCGGCGTAAGGCCATTGAACTTTGGCAAACCGATATACCCGATGGTGATAAGGAAAAGTTGGCTAAAACACTTTTTTGCTTCGAAAATCCTCCCGGAACAAAGTATGTGAGCGGCTCTCAGGATTCGTTGGGAATTACTATGCCGGGTTTAAACAAGTATTTTTACGATGGTGGATACTGGCCTGAAGATATTCAAAGTGTTCAGGTAGGTGAGTTGATCGAATGGATTGAGCAACGGCTTTGGATGATTCCACTTTACCCGCGTCACGACAATTATGATGTGCTGGCCAATACAAATATTGATGAAGTTGGAGCTAAAAAACTCAGCGAAGCAACTGAAAGCTGCTGGAAAGCCCTTCAGCAAAAAGATGCCGTAGCTATAGGCAAACACATGACCGAAAGTTTCGAAGCACAAATAGCCATGTTTCCCAACATGGTTTCGCCCGATATTCTGGCTCAGATTGAAGTTTTCAAACCAAAAGTTTTAGGTTGGAAAGTGAGTGGAGCAGGTGGTGGCGGTTATTTGATTTTCTTCAGCGAACAACCAATCGACAACGCCATTCAAATCAGAATTCGTCGATAATTAAACTGAAATTTTTTTCTGAAATTCTTCCCAATCCATGTTCCACGGATCAGTTTTACGGTCGGCAGCAATGTCGCTATGGCGTAATACAAATTTAATGTCATAACGACTTTTGATGTCTTTCACCAACCTGACCAGCGATTTAATTTGCTTATCGGTAGGTTTATCGGTAAGTTCGTCCGAAGTAATCAGTTCTATCCCGATAGAACATTGATTTACCGCTGTTTCCCCATCCGGCAGGCAACTTTTACCCGCTTGAAATGAAACATCTTTTTCTTTCACCAATCTGATAATTTTACCATTTCTAGCGATCAGGTAATGTGAACTGACACGGTACTGACGGAATTGGTTTAGAATCCGCTTCACACTGTATTTGTCGCCACCCGATTTGTTGAATACCGAATGAATAATTATCGCTTCAATAGGTCTGCCTGTTTCGGTTCTCATACCGAATGACACTCTATGGTCTGTAATTTTCAGTTTGTTTCCGGCAAAAACGCCTGTTGTGCCAACCAAAATGAAAAGTATCAGTATTTTCCAGAGTTGAATCATAATTATTTGATGAATATTCCATTAAAATACATCCAAACAATATACCGCGCGAATTTGCCGATTAACATCGAAATCGCTACTTTCCACCAGTTGCAACGAAAGAAACCGGTTGCTACGGCAATTACATCACCAATAAACGGCACAAACGAGAAAAAAGCAAACCAGTCGCCATACTTCTGAATTCGCTCGGTATAACTTTCCATTTTTTCCTTTTTTACACCCAGATATTTCTCAATCCATTCTATTTTTCCGAGCAAACCAACATAATAACTGGTCATTCCGCCAAGCCAATTGCCAAGAGTTGCCACCCACACACAGGTCCACGCATCCAATCCGCCAAAAACCATGGCTGAAAAAATGATTTCTGAGCTAAATGGCACAACCGTTGCAGCAAGAAAAGAGGCGAGAAAAAGGCCCAAATAGCCAAGCTCCATGAATATATTCATCTACAACGAAATGTATTTGAAAACAAAAAAAGCCAGGTTTAATGTACAGAAAACTGTAAACAAAATACCGTAAAAGTTATTCTGACTCAAGGTAAGTGGGTGAGAAAACAACAAGGCATATATAAACGCAATTAATGGCAGAAAATAAACAAATTGATTAATAAAAATAACAGACAATATAGCAAGTGAGACCAAAAGAAACATCAGAAAATTCAATTTATTCCGTGTATGAATAGCATCACTTTTCGACATGTAGCTTAACCCAAAAATACTAATAATCAAAATGATTGCCATTGATGAAGTGTAAATATACTGGTATAACGTGAAAGTTGTAAAATTAAAATCGTAATTCAGATTTGTTGAAAACAACCGGAATAAATTTTCAGAAGGATTCAACAAGTAAAGAGTTGATAAATAAAGTACCCATGGAGCTAATGACCCCAAAACAGATGCAATAAATGTTCGTAATGATAAACTCTGAAAGATGATAAATCCAAACCAGCACACCGGAATAAGGAAAATAAACTGATTGATTAATAAACTGCTGACGCTAATCAATAAACTTCCCAAAAATGCTTGTTCAGATGCTTTATTGTCGCGTAACATATTGAAAAAATTGAATACGGCAAAAATGAACAAGGTCAAAGAAATCTGCGAAGTAAGTGCAGTGTGCGTAGGATACCAGCAACTCATTAGCAACAGAAAGATGAAAATTGGAAGAAAAGTCCGCGTGCGGATAATGGTAAACCTATTGTTTATTTGTGCAATCAAGAAGGCATTCAGCAATGTAATAATCAGACTAATGCTGTTTGGAACTATATCATTCCCACCTAAAACAGTAACTAAATTATTCACCGAATCGGTTTGATGAACAATTGGCAGATTAAAATATACACCCAAATAGTCGGATAACCATACTAATATGCATACCACAACCAATAAAACAGCCAGAGGAATGCTTGGAACAATAAAATTTTTCAACGAAATTTTCATCAAACTATAAACTACAAACTATAAACTATTTCAATCCTCTTCTCTTTAACAAAGCATCCGGATTCGGATTTGTACCACGAAAATCATGATACAATTTCATTGGATCTTCAGTATCCCCTTTTTCCAGCAATTTCTTGCGGAAGGCAGTGGCCACTTTCGGGTTATACACATCGCCGGTTTCTTTGAAAGCCTGAAATGCATCGGCATCCAGCACGGCTGCCCAAGTATAGCTATAATATCCGGCGCAATATTCACCACTGAAAATATGGTTGAAATAGGAACTGCGGTAACGAACAATGATTTGCGGAATCATACCAATTTTGGATAATGAGGCTTTTTCAAAGGCTGTTACGTCAAAATTTGCGGTATCTTTCATGCTATGGTAATCCATATCGAGGAATGAGGCTGCAAGTAATTCAGTATTTATAAAACCCTGATTGAACGTGCCGGCTTTTTGGATTTTATCCATCAGTTCTTTAGGCATAACTGCACCGGTTTGGTAATGACGTGCATAAGTCTTCATTACCTGAGGTTCCCAACACCAATTCTCCATAACTTGCGATGGAAGTTCCACAAAATCACGTGCTACAGCTGTTCCTGACAAGCTTGGATAAGTACATTGAGTCATTAATCCATGTAATGCATGACCGAATTCATGAAACAATGTTTCCACTTCGTCCATGTTCAATAGCGACGGTTTATCTTTGGTAGGTTTAGTAAAATTACCTATATTACAAATAATCGGACGGTTGTTTTTTCCATCTTTAATGTATTGATCTTCTATATTATTCATCCATGCTCCGGCTCGTTTCCCGGCTCGTGGAAAATAATCGGTGTATAGAATTCCAATCAACGAACCATCAGCATCACTAACTTCAAACACTTCTACATCCGGGTCGTAAACAGGCATGTCGCTCAGTTTATTGAATTTCAAACCGTAAAGCTTTGAAGCTAAATCGAAAACTCCCTGACGCACATTCTCCAGTTTAAAGTATGGACGAAGTACTTCTTCTTCCAAATCATATTTCGCTTTTCGAAGTTTTTCGGAATAATACCACCAGTCCCATGGTTCCAATTTCTCGCTTTTTCCTTCGGTATCCATCAACTTTTGCAGTTCTCCAGCCTCTTCTTTAGCTTTGGCAACGGCAGGAGTCCATACAGTGTTCAGTAGATCGTAAACCGCTTTTGGCGTTTTAGCCATCGTGTCGTCAAGTATAAAATCGGCTGAAGTGCTAAAACCCAGTAATTGTGCTTTTTGAGTACGCAATTTCATTATTTTATTGATAACTGCATCGTTGTTGCTGGCATTTTTATGATTGGCACGGGTAGTATAGGCCATGAGCAATTCCTTCCGAAGTTCGCGGTTTTCGCTGTATTGAAGCACCGGAATGAAACTTGCCTTTTGTGTTGTAAACAACCATTTGCCCGGTTTTTTAGCTTCTTTGGCAGCTTCGGCAGCAGCCTGAATCACGCTTTCGGGAAGTCCGGCTAATTCGGTTTTGTTGCTTATAATTTTCTGATATGCATTGGTTTCGTCCAGTACATTTTTTCCAAAAGCAAGTTGGGCTAATCCAAGTTCTTTATTAATAGCACGAAGCTTGGTTTTCTGTTCTGGATTCAATGCTGCACCGCTACGTATAAAATTACTGTGATATTTTTCGAGCAAACGAATTTGTTCGGCAGTAAGACCAAGTTTTGTACGACTCTCATAAATTGCTTTTACACGTGTAAAAAGTTTCTCGTTCAGATAGATATTATCGTTATGCTCGGAGAGAACAGGTGTAATCTCTGTAGCGATTTTCTCCATGCCCTCGTTTGTATTGCATGAATAAAGGTTGAAAAATACTGAGGATACTTTTTTGAGCAATTCCCCACTGAATTCGAGCTTTTCAATAGTATTGTAAAATGTAGGTATTTCAGTACTGTTGGCAATAACCTCTACTTCAGCCTGATGTTGCTTGATGCCTTCTTTAAATGCAGGCATATAATGCTCATTTTTAATTTTATCAAAAGGTGGAGCACCATATTTATTTTTGTACGTTTCAAAAAACGGGTTATCTGATTTTACACATCCCATAAGCAGGATTCCAAGGATTAAAGTGAATACTATTTTTCTCATGACAATGAAATTAAATGTTGAAACATGTTTAAGCTACAAAGATACATATTTTTATAATAAACGAGTGACAAGAATACGAGGAAACGAGTAGACAAGTATATGGATAGATAGTGAAACAAGATTATTTTGTGTTCAAATAATGTATATTACCTTTTTATCAATTATTTAGCGTATCTTCGTGCTCTCAAATAATAAGATTAATTTAATTAAACCCCAAAGCATTAATGGCAAAATCGCAAACCACTTTCAACAAACAAGACAAAGAAAAGAAGCGTTTAAAGAAAAAACAAGATAAAGTACTTAAAAAAGAAGAACGCAAACAAAGTGGCGATGGCGGTTTAGACAGTATGATTGCCTATGTGGATGAATTTGGACGTATTACCGATACGCCACCGGATCCAACCCGCAAAACGAAAGTTGACGTAAACAGTATTGAAATTGGCGTGGCGCGTCGCGAAGATGTGGCTGAACCAACTGAACGTACCGGAAAAATTGATTATTTTGACAGTTCTAAAGGTTTTGGATTTATCAAGGAAACCAACTCGCAGGAAAAATTCTTTGTACATGTGAAAGGACTTTTGCAGGAAGTGAAAGAAGGTGATACGGTTACTTTTGAACTGGAACGCGGATTGAAAGGCATGAATGCGGTGAAAGTGAAGAAAATATAGTTTCGTAATAACTTGAATTCAAATATAATTGCAAAAAAAACCGTTCAGAAAAATCTGAACGGTTTTTTTATTGTAAGAAATGTTATTTCTTTGTTTCTCCAAAAATCTTATAGGAGATTCCCAGTTTTATAACAGGATAGACTCCACTCCAGTTGATTGTTTTCAACGTTGCATTAAGTTGGTCAATTGACTGCTGATTTCCTTCAGCAGTGGCTGTAAACATATTCGTACCGGTAATTCCAACCACATACGATTTCATAAAATATGCACCAAACTCAAGACTCATACATAATCTATGATCCCGTGAAATGTTACGACCAAATCCAAATGCAGCATAAGGAGCTAGCTTTTGCTCCGGCTTTATTGTTAACCCAAACTGACCAAGATTATCCGGAGTAAACGTTATATTACCAATCGTTATTGGATTTGCTGATTTTAGGGTTGCAGATAAATCCATATCTGTATAAACTGCTCCACCTGAAATATAAAAAGATTTTCCCAAATATAAGTCGAGAATTGCCGATATACCACCGGTTTTGATGGATGGAGTCATAGACAGAGCCTGACCACCAAAATCAATATTAATCGGATTATTGATTGGATAGACTTTTTGAATAAGATTATTATCCAACTTCTCGTACGATAACCGAAGTGCCACACTTTTACCCAAAGCAGTAGTTACATTTACTCCCAAACCATTGGTCGAACCACTTACACCTAATGCAATACCAAAATATGAACGGGGTTTTGCAGTAGTTGTAGTAGTAGTTGTAACTACATTTGTTTCCTGTGTTTGTGCCATCAAAACTGTTGAAAGAGACACAAAGATTATTATAATTAGTTTTTTCATATTTATTTGGAGATTGATTTAAGTGAGTTAAAAACATTGTCGGATAATACAATATTGTATTTAACTATTATGGTGTTGTTTGCAGGTATTGCAACAGGAGGTAGCGTTACTGTGTTTGAAGTAGAACCCGCATTTACCGTTGGAGTACAAGTTACTACCAAGGTATTATTTATTTTATCTACTCTTAGTTTAGCAGTTGCACTAGAATTGCCATAGAATGCATAAATATCATAAAGAACTCCTAATTTAATATTTAAGTTGGCAACCCCATTAGTCATAGAATTTAATACCCAAGCACTTGTAGAAATTGATTCTCTTAAATAAATTGCAGCATTTGGTTTAATTATTAAATTTTGTTGAGAGGTTGAACTTAATCCCAAATCTGTCTTAACAGTTAAAGTATTAGCAACTGGTACAGAAGGATGATTAATGGTTACTTCATACGAACCACTACATAAATTAGGAACATCCAAAACAGCAGGAGTAAAGGTTACTCCCGGAGTGGTAGAAACAAAAGTAAGTTTAGCCGCCTTATTGTATGGTGTATTTTGTAACTGGATAAATCCATAATAAGGATCTCCGGGTTTAGCCGTAAAAATGTCAGTTTTCTCAAAACTCCATTGATATACATTTGTAGTTACATTTCCTGTTACAGGGGTGTTATCACCTTTGAAAACAATTTTTGCACCATAAGGACAAGAATTAGTAAAAAAGTCCCAATTCCAAGTACTTAAATGTGAAACAGATTCTTCTAAAATTAAATCACTGCCAACTTTCCTGACAGTATCCATTTTTTCAAATTTCCATTCTCCACTTCCTTCGTCTTTACTCCACATTTCAATCACATCATTTTCTTTAATCGGAGCTCCTGTATTTGGATTAATCATAGCCGGATCAACTTTGGTTTTAATCTTAATTCCACCATTTCCAAAAGATTTAACTTCCTGATTGTCCGTGGATAGATTTACGCCAAACATACCAGCCGAAACCATTTTAATACTACCGGTACTTCCATCTGCTTGTTTAGCACTAACATCTAAACCACCGGGAATGGATGCCTGAGCTGCACTATCAGTAGGATTGTAAAAGATTACTTGTGATTTCACAGTTCCTGTAACCGGATTTCCACTGGCATCTTTTAATACAACTCCCTGAGGTATTTCTACTGTTTGAGCTCCCAAATTCATATTTTCTGTCGCAGTTTGATTTACAGTGCCGGTAGCTGAAGTAGCTGCGAAATTATTATTCGAGCTTACTTTAACTCCAGAAGGAGCATCACTGATTTTAATTAACGGAATGGTGATTGCTTGAATTTTGTTTTCAATAAAGGTAACTTTCTGAGTTACGTTCACATATCCGTCTAATTTTGTGGTTACTGTAAACTCTACAGGATTAGTTTCCAGGGTTGCAGCCAAATGTGGGTCAACAATCAAATCAAGCATACCCATCATTGTTGGGCAGGTTGTAACTGACTCACCTAAGGTACTGTAAACCGCTGTTGCGTTTGTACCACCAATCTTTACTGTTGCCACATCAGTAATATAATGTTTGGTTTTGGCATCAACAAAATCAATGTGTACCAAAGCTTTAAACTCAGGAGTTCCTATTACAAGTTTAACACTGTCCAGCGAAGTTTTAAGTTTACTCAAATCTTCTGTCAGCGTACAATGTGAAAATAACATGGGCGTAACAGCCAATGCTACATAAACGATTAATCTGCTTAGTTTTTTCATTTTTTAATTGAATTTAGTTTGATTTTTTTTTTGAATGTTTCTATTCTTGATAATTGTTGGAAATTTAGCATATTTATAGTAAAACAGCTTTTATAAATAGATTGTTGGATCTATGTTATCACTTTTATATTAAACATTAATACGAAGCTGTACTTGATGTTTCAAATAATTTGTAAATATAGTTAATACTATATTATTCGTACAAGTGTTTTTTAAAATTTAATATAAATATGCATATTTTAATTACTACATGTGTCTAAACGAATACATTTTGTTACAATACCAATTGGTTTTGCTCTAATTCCAGTTGGTTTTGTTTCAATTCCAATTGGCTTTGTTTCAATACCAATTGGTTTTGTCTTACTTGTTTTTTTGCTTTTCGATATTCTCAGTGTGTTTCTATATTAGTGATAGCCTCACTTCAAGTGAGGCTATCACTTGGATTATTGAATAACTATTTTTGTATTATTACTTTTCACTCCATTGTTGAATTTCAACAGATAAACACCTTTGGCAGCAGTGGATAAATCAATTTCGCTTTTTGCCGGTTGATTGGTATTGGAATATACTTTATCGCCCAACAGATTAAAGATTTCAATTGCATTAATTGAATTTTCCGGACTGCTAATTATGAACTTTCCATTGCTCGGGTTTGGATACACTGAAATGTTATTGTTAGCCGTTTGTGTGTTTTTTAAACCTGATAATAATATAGTGTGATAATAATTATGAGTACTATCGGCATAAGACACTGTAATACCATCGGGATTCCAATTCTTATAGGTTTGGTTGACAATAAAATTGTCTGAATCAAAGGTTTTTGTTGAGCTGATATTTGAATTTAACCACGCACTTTTGTTCCAGGTTTGCGTAGAATAACTCGTTTGATTATTTCTGGCATCGTAAGTAGTTAATTGACGGGTAGAATTTACCCATGCACTACCATCCCAGGTTTGAAAGCTATCACTTGTTTGATTATTATTGACATCATAGGTGTAAATGTTTCTCTCTGAATTGACCCAAGCACCAGCCAACCATTTTTTCACAATACTACTCGTCTGATTACCATTGATATCAACAGTGGAAGTGTTTTGAGAATCATCCACAAATGCAGTACCATTCCACTTTTGATAAGTATATGCAATAGGATATTTAGCATTGGCACTCCAACTAATATTGATAACTTGATAAGCATCTACCCAAACTCCGCTTTTCCACTCTTGACCAATTTCGTGAGTAATCAGGTTATTCCCATCGAAAGTGTCGGTTGTCTTTGAGCTATTCACCCATGCAACGCTAATTGTATCCCAATTTTGGTATAAATATGATGTCATATTATTTTTAATGTCATATGTATAAAATGATTTGGAACCTTGAAAAATAGCACCTTTACTCCATAACTGATAAGATTCTGATGTTATATTTTTATTGTTATCATAGGTTTTAATTTGTTGAAATGAATTTGTCCATTCAGTGCCATTCCAGTTTTGAGATAAATTGCTGATTTCATTATTTTGAGCATCATAAGTCTGAATTATTTGATTCGTATTTACCCATACATCTCCATTCGGATATTGATTTAAGGTATTCGTTAAATTATTATTGGCATCATAAGTATATAAGGTTTGTGTATTTTTATACCATGTATCGACATTGAAATACGTAAATAAATTGCGTGAAATTTTATTTTTGGCATTATAGGTCATAAAGTTTTTATATTCCGGGGTTGTTGACCAATTATTACTGATTGAATTCCAACCATATTGATATGCACTATCAATAATTTGAACCGGTACCAATGACCGAGATGACGGTTGAACTTGCACTTTCATTCTTCCGTTAGTTAATTTTACATTCCAATCTACTTTGTGTTTTATTACAGGTTGCTGTAATTGATTAAAAACTGGTCGATTGACTTGAGCAATAACATTCATTGAGAATGTGATGATTGCAAAGAATAGAATTTTTTTCATTTTGTTTGTGTTTATAAATTTCGCCTACTCGTTAAGCTTTTCGGCATCCGCTTTATGTATTGTGTCAGTCATAGCCTCACTTGGAGTGAGACAATGACTGTAATTTTTTATTTTTCTAATCTTTTATGCAGCGCACTGAGTACCCAATCTGCTTGACATTGCTGCTCTTGCTCGCGAAGCTGTAGTTGGCGTACATGGCGTTGATCCAGGCGTAGCTCGTACTGCTTTCGCTAGCGGACCACCAGTAGCCGTAGTAGCCTATGCCGAAGAACGTACCATCGTAGAAACGATCGCCACCCGGAAGGGCATAAAAACCGGTTTCGTTGGTAGCACCAGTGTTGGGAAAAGTCCAATTAAGCGTACCGATCTCTTTAAGTTTTCCTCCGGCTACCACTTCGCCACCCAGATAAGTAGTTAATGTAGTCCATTCTACATCTGTGGGTACATGCCATCCTGTAGGAGTTATATTACGGGTGTCGGCTACGGCATACCAGTTGTAGAGAAGACCAAATTTGGTTGCATTGGCAGCATCGTTGTTGTATGCAGCTTGTGCTCCGGAGGTCAATGCACTCCAATCTCCCACAGGGCTTGGTATTGCATCACCATTCCGGTATTTAGTCGTTTTCAAATTTTCCACCATCCAGGTTTGTGTGCCAATGATAACAGTATGATAAACATTTCCATCGATATCGGTAACAGTATTGGCTGGTTGAGATGCAGCAACTGTAAAACTCACTTCATTACCATAAGTTATTGGATTCCACGAACCAGAAGTACCAGTCCAAGTTACATAACTTGAAATATAAGCCCGTACATAATAGGTTGTTCCAGCCGTTAATCCGGTCATTGAACTTGTAAATGTACCTGAACTTGCCACATCACTGGTTTTAGAATCAGTAATAGTGGGATTTGGAGATGTACTCCAACATATTCCCTGACCCATAATGCTAACTATATTTCCATTCATTGTGAAACTTCCACCACCGCTTGCTGTTGAACTCGTTATGGCAGAAATCGCATTGGTAATTGGTTGTGAAGGAGGAATGGCTTGTGCCATAAACATCACTTCATTTCCATAAGCAGTACCTACACTGTTGGTAGCATAAGCCCGTACATAATAATTCTGATTGAGGTTTAAGGCACTCAACGAGCTGGAGAATGAACCTGCTCCAGAACCATCGCTTGTAGTGAATGTTCCGAAGCCACCAATAGTTGGAGTTGGAGTTGTTCCCCAGCAAAGACCACGAACTAATACCGATGCACCCCCATCGCTGCTAATGTTTCCACCTCCTGAAGCAGTATTACTGCCTTGAAGGGTTACATCCAATGTCGTTAAAACAGGGATGGTAATTTGCATATTTACATCTTTCACACATCGTACTGATCCTCCGATTGACATAGGAGTTGGGTATTTAGCTACAGTGGCATCGTTGTAAACCACTTTCCAACCCCAGGCAGTTGTAATATCTACCGGAGTTGAACTCCACCAGCCTCCACCATAACCTGCAGGTCCGAAAGTACCATCGTAACTACGTCCACCACCTGCAAGGGCATTGAAACCACTTTGGTTGGTTGCTCCCGCGTTAGGACTTAGCCAGTCTACAGTACCTGTTTCTTTCAGTTTTCCACCGGCCACATTTCCACCGCCCAGATAGGTGCTGAGTGTTGTCCATTCTGCATCGGTTGCCACATGCCAACCAACAGGTGCTATATTACGTGGATCGGCCACTGATGCATAATTGTATAAGTGTCCAAACCGAACACCAATAAGCGGATTGTTAGCATTATCGCACCATGCACCCGTGAATAATGTTGACCAAACTGTAGCATCGGTTACATTCGGTACGGTTTCACCCGTTCGGTATTTGGTGGTTCTCAGGTTTTCAGCCATCCAGGTTTGAGTTCCAATAGTAACTGCTGTATAGTAATTACCATCGGCATCCTGACAAGCAATAAACTCAAAATTAATGTTCTTGCTTTCATACGGAACATCCGTAATAATGGTACTGAAGTTTCCTGATACAGCTTTAAACAACAACTGGTCATAAGCATGATACAACATGGAAGTTATTCCGGCAACGGATTTCATTTTTTGCGGACTGCTCTCTGCCGGTTTTTCATTGCCGATGTACTCCATTGAACCACTTATTTCAGTCCCGGTTAAATTCAGCATTTTGGTTGAGTAACTGTAACCGTTTCCAACAACCTGAACAATATAAGCACCTTTCTTCAACGATAAACGGAATGAATTTTGTCCTTCCTGTAGTTGTTGATTTATACCGGTTATTTTTTGTCCATCGATACTAAACACATTTACCAAAGCATAACCGGATTGTTTCGAATAGAATGACAAAGTGTTAGATCCCTGTATTCCATTAGGATAAACCACAATACTTTCTTTGTCTGAATTCAGTTGATTGGTTTGTGTGGATAAGTTGTCGTATAAATACAACACATTTCCGGCCGGTACTGTAACCGTAGTTCCCTGTGTAAGATTCTCAACAAGCACATCTCCGGCTGATGACGCTGCAGCACTGCCCGAGAACGTGATGGTATAATTAGAACCATAAACAGGTGCAAATACCGAAGCCCAATTTTGCACCACATCGCTTGAAGTATAAATTCTATCCGCAATTTGATGTTGATTAGCATCCAATTCCCTGTATGTCCAGTCCGGACCCGAACAGTATTGATAAGCATCCGGAGTAGCCGTGTTTAAGGTAATCGTATAATGGGTAGCATCTAATTTGGTCATGGCTGTAAATTGCCAGTTAGAAGCTGCACCGTTTATATAACAAGCATTTGTTCCCGAAGGCACAGTAACGTTATAAACAACATCAGTTGGTTGAACTAAAGGATTATAAACAAATGCCCAATTGGCAACTACATCACTGGCCGCATAAGTCCGATTGTTGATATTATAACCGTTTGCATCCTTTTCCTGATATGCCCAATTTGGTCCTGAACAATATTTATAGGTATCGCTTGCGGTAGCAGAAGCAATATTCACAGTATAATGCGTAGCATCCACTTTAGTCATTGCCTGAAATGCCCAAACATTCATAGTTCCTGCTATATAACAGGCATTTGTACCCACAGGAACTGTCACACTATAAGTCACACCACTTACCGGTGGAATATAGGTGAATGTACCCACCCATTCAGTACTTGCAGGAGTTGTCAAATAAATGGAACCACTGGCACCATTTCCTACTGTTGCTGTAACTGTAGCATCGTTGAGCACTGTAAATGAACTTGCTGCAATACCGCCAATCGTTACGGAACTAGTTCCGGTCAGATTTGAACCTGTAATTGTTATTACCGTTCCGGCACTACCCGAAATTGGTGAATATGAATTAATAACAGCTCGGTTCAATACAGTAAATATGTCGCCAATTGAGGTTACTCCACCGGGTGTAGTTAATCGGATATTTCCGCTTGTATTACCAGAAAATACGGTGATGGTTGTATCCGAAGTTACCGTAAATGGCAGACTCATATTTGAATTTCCAATAGTAACAAACGTAGTTCCTGTCAAATATTTTCCTTTTATCGTTATTTCAGTTCCTGTCATCCCCGATGTTGGAGAGAATGAACTAATAATTGGTGCAGCAACAAAAGTAAATTTATCTCCACTTGTGGCAGTACCATCTTGATTAGTAACGCTGATTGTTCCGGTACTTCCATTAGCCACTGTTGCAGTAATGGTAGTATTATCCACAACTGTAAATGAACTTGCGGCTATACCACCAATGGTAACTGATGATGTCCCATTAAAATTTGTTCCGTTAATTGTAATCGTAGTTCCATTTCCACCTATGCTTGGTGTAAACCAGGTTATGGTTGGTGGATAAGTAATCATAAACATACTACCAGCTATCGTTGAGCCACCAGGTGTTCTTAAAAATATAGTACCACTTGATAAGCCAGAGGTGACGGTAATTGTTGTATCCGAAATTACAGTAAATGGTAGACCCATATCCGGACTTCCAAAACTCACAAAAGTAGTTCCTGTCAAGTATTTTCCTTTTATCGTTATTTCAGTTCCCGTTGGACCGGATATGGGACTGATGGAACTAATAATTGGAGCAGGAATAAATGTAAATGTTCCTGAACTTACAGCCGTTCCACCAGCTGTGGTTAGGCTAATGATTCCAGTTGTTCCATTGCCGACTACTGCCGTAACCGTAGTTGAATTCACCACAGATACTGAACTTGCCGCTGTTCCGCCTATGCTTACAGCCGAAGCTCCGGTTAAGTTTGTTCCGGTAATAGTAACCGTTGCGCCTGTTGCTCCGGTTGTTGGAGTAAATGAAGTTATCGTTGGAGCAGGAACAAAGCTAAATATACCTGAACTTGTAGCCGTTCCACCAGCTGTGGTTAGGCTAATGATGCCAGTTGTTCCATTGCCGACTACTGCCGTAACCGTAGTTGAATTGACCACGGTAACTGAACTGGCAGCTGTACCACCTATGCTTACTGCCGTTGCGCCAGTTAGGTTTGTTCCAGTTATAGTTATAGTTGCGCCACTGCCTGAAGTTGTTGGTGTAAAACTGCTAATGGTTGGAGCAGGAACAAAGCTAAATATACCTGAACTTGTAGCCGTTCCACCCGGAGTGGTTAAGCTGATGGTTCCAGTTGTTCCATTTGCCACTACTGCCGTAACAGTGTTTGCATCTACTACCGTAACTGAACTTGCCGAAGTTCCACCTATAGTTACTGCCGAAGTTCCAGTTAAGTTTGTGCCTGTAATAGTTACTACTGTTCCTGAGGCTGCAGTAGTTGGTGAGAAACTGCTAATGATTGGTGCTGGAATAAATGTAAAGCTGCCGGCACTTGTAGCGGTTTCGCTTTCATTTTTGAGGCTTATGCTTCCAGTTGTACCGGTAGATACTATAGCTGTAACAGTTGAATCATTCACGACCGTAACAGAAGATACAAGTGTACCACCAAAACTAACATCTGTAGTCCCAATTAAATTTGCACCTTTAATCGTAACCAATGTACCATTTCCACCTAAAGTTGGTGTAAATGAACTAATAGTAGTTGGTAAGTGATTATTATCAAAATAACGAGCAATAAATGTAGTATAATTACTTTTAATCAAATATGTCTTATCTGCAGAAAAATCAATATCCACATCTTTATATCCATAACCACTAGCATAAACCCCTTTGTTTGTATATATTAAATTATTTACTAAAGAATAAGTATCTGCTAATCCAAAAGTACTTGTAAAGTCATAATTTCCATCACTATATTTCGAAATGAAGCCATCTCGCTGACCTTTTGCTGAAAATTGCTGGAGAGATGTTGCTGTATTGAAATTTACATTGCCTTTAAAGCCCCCGTAAACAAACACATTGTCATCAAATACATCAAAATTATTTATCCAAACATTATTGTTCTGATCTATATTGGGGAAGGTATCAAAACCATACAAATAATTTCCATTTTTATCGTATTTTACTATTGCAGTTGAATTATCTTTGAATATTTTCGTATTATTTGTATCAAATTTTATTGAAGATAATCCCTTTACAAAAATATCATTATTCTTGTTGATTTTCAAATTAAAATTACAACCATTATTACCTGAAAAGTCTTTATTCCAATTGAAATCTCCATTTTCGTTGTATTTTATTAAACATCCAGAATAATAATTATTGCTATTGCTAAAATTACCATTCCCTAAATCAATTGTAGCTGAATTATAACCATTATCCAAAGATACAATCAAATTGTTATTGTTATCAATTGCCAAATCATTTACAGAAGAGTAATTGTTATTAAAATAAGAGTGAGAATTAAGGTAAGTTCCATTTTTATCGTATTTAGCATAAAATCCTGTAGTAGTTTTATTTGTGTTATTAAGACTTACAACTCCTGGACCAGGATCAAAATCATTGTTCCCCATAAAAGAACCACCAATATATATGTTTTCGAATTTATCAATACATAAAGCATTAGATAAAAAATTATTTACCCAATGATATGTATAAGTAGAAGACCCCCACCCAGAAGAAGTTTCTGTTCGGGACAGATTTTCTGAATTCCCAATGCTAAATGCCCAGGAAAAATTACAATCTTTATTAAACTTGATTAGAACTGCATCATAACCATTTGTATTGTTTAAGATATAAGAAGCTGTTGGGGATGGATCAACATCAACCGTAGAAGATTTTGTAGCTGCATCAAAAACTTGTGTCCAATAACCGGAAAAACCAGACCCTACATAAACCCAAGTATATTCTTGCCAATCAGTTTTCGTATAACCAGTTAAATATATATTTCCGGTATTACTGATTTTATAATCAGTAATACTTAAATAATTATTACCAAAATTCTTAGCCCAAATAAACTTCCCTGTAACATCATATTTTGCAAGTGCCTGGGTACCATTGGCCACATCCAAGGTATAATTACCTGAAGGATTAAAATTGGTGGTATTTGATATATTTGTAAATAACACATAAAGGTTGTCAATACTATCTTTTCTAATTAGCTGGATATTACCAATTTCGCTAGCCCATTTCAAGTTTAATCCTTGTGGATTTGTGTTTAATCCATTATAGTTTGATAAGCTAGACCATTGTTTTACAGTATCATTAGCTGCATATATTCTATCTGATGCAAGATTTAACTCTTGATATGCCCAACTAGGGCCTGCACTATATCTGTATATATTTGGTGTTAAAGTTACCAATGTATCTCTGTAATGCGTATCATCAACCTTCTTCATTGCTCTAAAGGTTGAATCTGTTGCCACACCGATGATATAACATTGAGTAGTTCCGGCAGGTACCGTAACATTGTAAACCACAGGAGGTATGTAAGTAAACGTACCCCCACTTATTGCCGTACCACCCGGAGTGGTTAAGCTGATAGTTCCAGTTGTTCCAATTCCCACTACTGCAGTTACTGTATTTGCATCTACTACGGTAAATGAACTTGCGGCTGTTCCACCAAAGCTAACAGCTGTTGCACCAATAAAACCTGTACCGGTAATGGTTACTGTTGTGCCGGTGCATCCGTTTGTTGGAGTAAAGCTGGTTATAGTAGGAAGTGCCAAGGTAGTAAAGGTTACTTCATTTCCATAACTTGTACCGGCACCATTAGTTGCGTAAGCTTTTACATAATACTGCGTATTTGGTGTTAAACCTGTGATAGAAGAAGTATATGCACCAGTAGCAGATTTTGCTCCCTGCATAGTTTTGGTGCTGAGTGATATATCTGGATTGGTTGTTGTACTCCACACCACGCCGTATTGGGTTGGATTTACATCACCTAAGTTGGTTACGGTTCCATTGCCTGTAG
This sequence comes from Paludibacter sp., assembly GCA_037134195.1. GTDB lineage: Bacteria > Bacteroidota > Bacteroidia > Bacteroidales > Paludibacteraceae > Paludibacter. The sequence goes on from JBAXMR010000029.1 coordinate 18,223, forward strand.
CGGTAGTTCCTGCTATGGTGCTTACCTCTTCGGTAGTTACAGTAGGAGCAATAAAACCTTCAGAAATATTTGTAAAATCCATCCATTGATTAGCAGCGGCATATAGCGACCCCGAACCAGATGGTACATGTAATTTACAAGTTGATTTATTGACTCCATAAAATACATCAGCAGAAGACGCTATGTTAACTGGTGTACTTGGATGTGCATAAATTACCCCAAGACTGGTACAATTAAAGAAAGCATCATTACCTATAACGCTCAATGAAGAAGGTATTGAGACTGAAGTAATATTGCTGCAGCCCCAAAAAGCCATATCTCCAATAGTTGATACAGCATTACCTATAGCTAAACTGCCGTTTAGACCGCTACAATATTCAAAAGCAGCATACCCTATACTTGTCACCGTATTTGGTATTGTTAAATTACCGGTAAAACCGCCACATTCCATAAAAGCCGCATCTCCAATAGTCGTCACCGCATTTGGAATCGTCAAATTGCCGGTTAAACCACCGCATTTATTAAAAGCACCTTTTCCTATTGTCGTCACAGAATTTGGTAATAATAAATTACCTGAAAGGCCTACGCAATATAAAAAAGCTCCTTCTCCAATTGTTGACACAGAACTGCCAATAGTTAAGCTTTTAAGACCACCGCAATAAGCAAAAGCATTTATTCCTAAAGATATAACATTATTTGGTATTGTCAAATTGCCGGTAAAATCGCTACAACCGTAAAAAGCACTATTTCCAATAGTAGTTACCGAGCTACCTATGGTAAGAGCACCTTTAAATCCACTGCAATTTAAAAAAGCCTGCGCATCTATGGTCGTCACTGAATTTGGTATTGTCAGACTGCCTGTCAAACCGCTACAAAATCTAAATGCACATGCTCCTATTGTCACTACTGAATTGCCAATAGTCAAATTGCCATTCAAACCATTACACCCTTGAAAAGCTGCAAATCCAATTGTTGTCACATTATTTGGTATCACCAAACTTCCTGTAAGCCCATTGCAATTCTCAAAAGAATATTCTCCAATTGAAGTAGAAGAGGTAGGTGTTGTGATAGAAGACAGTGAGATTTTTCCAGTATGAATGGTAGTACAGAATGCAAATTGCGGAATTTCATTGGCCGGATAAACAATACTGCTTGTACCGCCTGTTCCTCCTGTTCCCGTGTAGGCACTTATGGTTGCTCCACTCATATCCAGCACTGCCAGAAGTGGCATATCATCACGCATGGTTTTAAAATCACGGGCATCTATGACGCCGGTAAATGTCAGATTGGTCATGGTGCTGAGGTTATAACCTGCGGCAGTAATGGCTGCGGCTAATCCTCCTGCGGTAGATACAATATTATAAGTAAATGTACCTGTGCTGGTAGCTGTGCCACCCAAAGTGGTTACGCTAATGGTTCCCGTTTTTCCTGTTCCTATTGTTGCGGTAATTTGCGTATCCGAATTTACGATAAATGAACTTGCCGCTGTACCGCCTATGCTGACTGCGGTGGTAGTAGTCAGATTTGTTCCGGTAATCGTAACGGTATTTCCATTACTTCCGTTAGTTGGAGTAAAACTGCTAATAGTTGGTGCAGGTACAAAGGTGAATGTACCAGAACTAACAGCCGTTCCACCCGCAGTGGTAACGCTAATCGTTCCTGTTGCTCCGCTACCAACTACTGCTGTAACGGTTGTTGCATTCACAACGTTATTACTCATAGTTGATGCCCCTCCAATATTTACAAATGTTCCTCCGATTACTAGATTAGTTCCAGTAATGGTAACGGTTGTGCCTGAACCTCCACTTGTGGGCGTAAAGCTTGTAATGGTAGGTAGTGGGATACACTCAGAAACCACATCTCCTATCATATTCCCAAATGAATAGGGATGAGTTCCTATGGACACCGTAGATGTAACGGTATTGCTACCCGCATTTATCACACTCACATTGTTGCTATTTATATTCGATACATATACTTTAGTTCCATCCGGGCTAACACTTGTTCCAAATGGATTAGTACCCACTGCTACAGTAGCTGTTACAGTATTTGTTGTCGTACTAATCACACTCACTGTATTGCTGCTCTGATTTGCCACATAAACTTTGCTACCATCTGGACTTACACTTATGCCGAAAGGAAATGTACCAACTGCCACAGTAGCTGTAACTGTGTTGGTTGCTGTATTGATTACACTCACAGTATTACTATTCCTATTTGTTACATAGGCTTTACTGCCATCGGGGCTAACGCAAACTCCAAATGGTCCATTACCAACTGTAATGGTTGCTGTAACAGTATTGGTAGCCGTATTAATCACATTCACATTATTATTACCCCAATTCACCACGTAAACCTTACTGCCATCGGGGCTAATACTTATTCCATTGGGATGTGAACCTGCTGCAACGGTGGCTAAAACAGTATTGGTAGCGGTATTGATTACACTTACATTAGAACTAACTTCATTGGCCACATATACTTTGCTTCCGTCGGGGCTAACGCATATTCCATACGGACTGGAACCTACAGCTATAGTAGATGTCACGGTATTGGTAGCTGTATTAATTACACTCACTGTATTGCTGCCCCCATTTGACACATAAACTTTTTTTCCATCGGGACTTATGCTTACTCCTGAAGGTGTATTACCAACATTTACGGTTGCTGTAACCGTATTGGTAGATGTATTGATTACACTCACGGTGTTATTACCTTGATTTGAAACGTATGCATAGCTTGTAATAGCAGCACCCTCAGTAAAATTTGAATTACTGCTTACCGAACCACCCGGTGTGGTAACAGCAATATTACCAGTAGAACCACTTCCATACACTGCTGAGATTTGAGTGTCAGAATTGACAATAAATGAACTTGCGGCTGTTCCACCAAAGCTAAAAGCTGTTGCACCATTAAAACCTGTACCGGATATGGTTACTGTTGTTCCAGTGCATCCGTTTGTTGGCGTGAAGCTTGTAATTGTTGGTGCAGGAATAAATGTAAAAGTACCTGAACTATTACCAGTTAAACCATTAGAATTCATAACGCTAATTGCACCTGTAGAACCAGAAGCAACAACAGCTGTTATCTGAGTATCAGAATTTACGACAAACGACGTTACAGCTGTTCCACCAATACTCACTGCGGTAACTCCTGTAAAGTTTGAGCCCGTAATTGTTACTGTTGAACCCGTGGCTCCGGTTGTTGGTGAAAATGACGATATGCTAGGTGCAACATAGGCCGTACTAACAGCACCATTAACAATCAAATCATTGCCGGTAGTATTTCCTAAATCTTTAATATAACAGGTTCCACCAACGTTAGTAGCACCATAATTCACTAATCGCAAAGTTATGACAGAAGTAACATTTTGTAAATCAGGAATAGTGCTTAAATCAATGGCTGTTTGTGCATTACCTGTAGCTGTGGTATTAGAACCCCAGGTTATTGCATTGCCAATATTTTGAAACGTCCCACTACCAATTTGATACTGCCATTGTCCTGTTGTAGGACCAGTTGATGATTTTCGTATATTATAAGCACTGATACCCGATAATGATACTTTAAAGCCAGCATTAGGGGTGATGGTAAAACTAAAAAACTTGTTAGCAGTAATTTCACCTGCCAACGTACCGGAAACGGTATAGTTTGCAGAACCCCAGGCTCCTACAACACCCGCACCGGATAAAGTGCCAAAACCTGACCCACGCGTAAGACTACCAATTGATGCGTTTGCCACACTTGTAGTTGCAGCTAACGGACTTGTTCCAAAATTACCTGCTCCACCAGCCTGAGTGCTAAAATCCCAACCGGCAAGAGTTTGTCCATTAATTGTTGAACTTCCCAGTACAATGCTAATGATTAGAAGGAGAGTTTTAAATTTTAATAGTTTCATGATTGTAATTTTTATTAGTTGTTGTTTTGTTTGATTTTTGTATTTTGACCCCCAAGCCCCCAAAAAGGGGGGGGTAAAGACGAAGTTCTATTTTTTTAGTGATAGCCTCACTCCAAGTGAGACTATCACTAAGGTTTACTCTAGCACCACTTTATAAGCCCCTCCATTCACTTTAATAATATAAAGTCCGGCGTTCAGGTTATCAACTGTGAAGGTATTTGTTGCATGAGCTTGTTTTAGCAGTATTCCGCTCAGGTTATATACTTCCACCTTGGCTTTTCCATCAAACTCTGCACGGATAAATGATTTGCCTGAGAAGAATTTGATATTATTGGAATTTATGGTTTTAACATCGGTAGTTGAAATTTCTACTATGTTCGTAAAATCTTTCCATTGAGCAGCTGCCTGATAATTTACTTTCGAACCAATCGGAACATAAAGCGTGCAGGTGGTTGTATTGACACCCAAGAAAACACCTAAGACATTACTTAAATTTACAGGAGTTGAATTTTGTGCGTAAATAGTAGTTAAGTGGCTACAATTACCAAAAGCACCATTTCCAATATGATTAACAGAGTTTGGAATAATAATAGAAGTAAAACGACAATTATTAAATGTACCCTCACCAATCCGATAAACAGAGTTTGGAATATTAATTGAAGTCAAACTGGTACAGTTATTAAAAGCACCTGATCCTATTGAATCAACCAAATTTGGAATTGTAAAGGAAGTTAAACTATTACAGTATGCAAAATCACCATCTGTAATAGAAGTAACCGATGTAGGTAATTTGATAGAAGTCAAACTGGTTTTGCTAAACCCTTGTATTGTATAGTTATAAAAGGCATTCAATGGAAGAATGTTCGCATCATAAGTCTGAAATAATGGTCCATTTGTACCAGCAGAACCAACATAAGATACAATTGTGGCATTACTAATATCTATTGTTTTCAAAGCAATACATGAATCTCGCATAGTCACGAAATCACGTGCATCAATGTTTCCCGTAATGGTAAGGTCGGTAACCGTATTTAATACACTTGCAGATTTCAGTACATCTAATAATCCACCAGCTGTATTATTATTCACTGTTTTTGCCTCACTATTACCATTAAGCGTTAGCTGACCAGTGTACTGCATACTGTTCCAAGGTTCGTTTGTTTCGCCATCATTATACCATGATTTGCGATAACGAATACCAGGGTTACCATTGCCTTGATCATTATCGTTGATTACAACATCGAATGCAATAGTACTATTGTCGGGAATTGACTCTAAAGCAATTGCCCTGTCAATAGCAACCTGAAGGACATATCCTTTTGCTGTTGTAGAATATGAATATTGTACTCCATTGGTTGCTAACGAATAAGGAAGTGATCCGTAATTATCAGTTCCATCTTCTCCAATTAAGGTTGGCGCTGTTTGGGCTTTTATGGCAAAGAGTCGTCCATGGGTTTGTAGTGCTGGACCAGTAGGGCTATAACCTGGCAATCCCATATAAATTTCTATTTTATCGCCTAACCAACTATAATCTGATGCTTGACAAACAACATCATCGTCGACCTGAAATAGGAAATATAATTTATGGGTATCATAAGTCGCTTTGAAGGTGGCATCTAAGTCACCTGAACCATTTACACCAAAACCAATAGCTTCGCCCTTAAAAATGACATTAATGGGTTGAGCAGCAATACCACCCCACATTGTATCTACTGTACCATCCCATGTTCCTGAAGGAACAAATGCTGGCGCAACTGCTGTCGGTGTAATGAGCAACGGACTTGAAGGAACTGGACCTCCTGTTGCAGCTCCGTTATAAACCAAAGTCCATTTAGCAACTACATCGTTGGCAGAATAATTTCTGTTTGGAATATCATTATTATTTGTATCTTTTTCAATATATGCCAAAGTTGGACCAGAATAATATTTGTAATTATCAGCAACTGTTGCAGTTGGGATACCTAAAGTAAAATGGGTGGCATCTATTTTTTTCATTGCTTGTTGAATCCAGTTATTCATAGTTCCGGCAATATAACAGGCATTTGTTCCTGTTGGAACAGTTACAGAATAACCCATTCCCGAATTATTAAGTGCCTGAATTTCACTATCATTTAATGCTCTATTATAAAACCTTAATTCATCGATTTTTCCTTTCCAAAAATATGAATCGGGCAAGTTGGAATTTGTATATTTTCCAATTGAATTAGTAATTTCTGTAGGTGTATATAAATTTAGATTTGGTAGAGCTAAAGAATTAACTAGAGTTCCATCAATATATAAATTTATGCTAATACCCTTTTTGTAAATTGCAGTAATAAAATGCCATTGATTTAATGACATAGGTGACTCAACCTGATACCAGTTTAAATCAGTCAATTTGACTGCGAAAAACAGATTATTATTTGCAGTTTCTAGTCTGAATTCGCCACCAACAGAACTGCCTAAATGAAAGATAGTACTTGAAGATGTCCACTCTAAGTTCATTAATGTAGTAAATGATGCTTCATTGACATTGGTGGCAAATTGAGTGGGTATAGAAATTGAATTACTCACACCATTGAAATAGTAAGCACTATTTGAATTTCCAAATTTATCAGTTGATAATGTCGCTCCATTTACAGTTCCATTATTGCCGTTTCCACTTTCATCATTTGCATTTCCATTAAATGGATAATAGGCTATTAATCCACTCTGTAAATTAACTTGAGCATTAATAGATATGCCCCAAAATAATATTCCTAAAAAAATAAAGATTAGCTTTTTCATAACTATAATTTTTTATTTGTTGTTTTGTTTGTTGTACTTACTTTTAGTCATGGTTTCACTCCAAGTAAGACTATGACTTTGAATTTAAATGTTTTTATTCCACCACCACTTTTTAAGCAGTTCCCCTAATCTTTCAATAAAAAGTTCTACATTCAACTTATGATTCGAGTTTTTCTTTGCTTAATTATTAAATAACCCTAAATACTATCGTTTTTATAGGATATGATTATAAAAGAAGAGGATATTTTTATATTTTTGGGTCGTATTTATTTGTGTTTTTAAGGTTTTTCATGCATTATTCGGGTTTTGTGATTTAACCTAATGTATTTTGTTGGCAAAAATACTAAACCATTTCTCAAAAAACAATGACTACTTTATGTCATTTTTCAAGTATTTTTCCCTGTTTTTCGACTAATTAAGTTATAATTTCAATTTTATTCTTTCAAATTGACTTTTAATTTTGATAAAATTCATACAATTGTAACATTATGGCAAAAAAAGTACTTCCTTTCGATCAGGTTCAGCAAATATGGGAACGAGACATTCGGGTTGGTAAAGAAATTAACATAGAATTGGATTTAGAAATTTACAAAAAAATAGTCAATATTGTTCAGGTTGGTGAATTCTATTATTGGATATTAGATATTCCCAGTGCTGAAATAACCATGACAAGCTCAAACGTACTCAATGTATTGGGTTATCAACCCGAAGAGTTTACCACCAGCTTGTTTTTTCAAAGCATACATCCGGATGATGTGACCTACTTCCTGAATTTTGAAAGTAAGATAGCTGAATTCTTTTTTTCGTTGGATACCGTACGAATTTTCAAGTATAAAGTTCGTTCCGATTTCAGGCTACGCAAAAAGAATGGTGATTATATCCGAATTCTACATCAGGTAATAACTATCCAAACCACAGAAAATGGAGGTATTACAAAGTCTTTTGGTATTCATACCGACATTACAGAATTGAAACCCGAAGGCATACCCACCTTATCTATTATAGGCATGGATGGTGAACCATCGTATCTGAATATCGAAGTGGAGGAAGTGTTTAAACCATCAAAATCGCTGTTGTCAGACAGAGAAAAAGAGGTATTGTTTCATATTATTCACGGTAAACACAGCAGCGAAATTGCTGAAATACTCGGTCTGAGTAAACACACGGTTCTCAATCACCGCCGGAATATTTTGGCTAAAACAGGAACAAAGTCTACAGCCGATTTGACTATAAAAACGATTCAGGAAGGGTGGGTGTAACTACTTTTCGATTACTCATCCGATAACTTAAAGTCATCGGATGAGTGTAGTATTTGTAGTCGAAACTTTTTTTCAAATAGGATTAACAGTATCCTCTAACAACTCATGTTTAGCTTTTTAAGAACGGATTACAAACAAAAGTTGGAATTGGAAATAAATTAACTGCGCTGACCGTTGATTCACAACAACTACTGCCTACTTTGATTAACTATCAACATATCCTTGCTCGTGCCGATTTGTAATCGATGTGTTACTACTTAGAGCAAAAAAATAGAATAAATTGCTTTTTCAAAGCAAGACACAAGTTACAAACTTGCGCCAGCATGCGCTGTTTCGATTAACTGTTCGGCTGTTTTCAGTTAGTTAGGCATCAGTGAACAGGCATCTGGTCCGAAAATAAGTAGCAGAATAACAATATAATAAGTTGAGAACCTGTACATGTTGCAAAGATACGAATTTTAAGTAAATATAAACCGATAATTATTGGTAGCTTATATCTAAAATATAAAGTGCGGTATGAGGTAAGTTCACGAAAAATTGTTAAATTATCGTATTTCAGACGCAATGAATCTGTGTATTGTCCTGAAATTTAAAATTCCTTAACTAAACTACATTACTATATTAATCAGAATAAACTCTATTGCTTTTCACGATTCAATACTGTTGTTTCTTTGAGTTAGCACCGGCTTTTTTCAGTTCGGCAGGCTTTTGTTGTAGAATTGGAGTCTGATTATAATCCCAGGTTTCCTCGAAATCCCAGTTGGCTTTCAGGGTTAGTTTTCCCGGATAATAATAAACTTGTTCGGGTTGGAGTTGCTTGGCAAGTTCGCCGGTATCCCACATTCCGTTGCCGTTTTCATCAATGTACAATCGTAGATAATAAGTTCCGGGACGTAAGTATTGAAACAATGTTCCTTTTTCAAGTGCAGGTTTGGTGGCAATAACTACATCCTTCGCATCGAGCAACTGAAGCACTGCCTTCGGATTGAATTTTGCCAACAAAAGCTTCACACTCGAGTATTCATCCAACGAACGAATCTTAAATTCCGACTTTAATTTTGTACTTATGCGGTCATAAATACTTCGGAATGCTGCCGAATCAATTCTTAACTGATAACTTTTTTCGGGAATCCATTTGTAATCAATTGCATAATTTATTTTGGTTGAATCGGTTTGCCGCCATTTATACTGAATCTGCTTGTAAATGGTATCAACCTTTAGATAAAGTTTTATTTTCGACAGGTCAATTTGGTTTAATGGTGCTTCAAAATTCAACATTATGGGATTATATAAATCAAAAGTTCCTGCGGTGTTGGTTGTAAACTTCAACGGTTCAACCTTTATTTTAGTCGCTTTCTTTGCTTTTGTGTTTATCCTGAGCTTCCTCATTGATATATTTAGCGTGTCAGTTTGTGGCTTTAAATTAAATGCTGAGTCCGATTTCAGATAAGTCAGTTTAAACTGAAGTGTATCCGTTTTCCAAACCAACGAATCAGTTATCCAGTACGTCAAACTGTCGTTTGTTGCATTTTTTTGCAGAATGTAACTACCTTCCCATTTCGAGTTGAGTGCCTGAAATTCGGGTAATTTAGCAGCTGGTGCGTTGAAAAATATACTGAAAACAAAAGGTTCTTTCCGTTCATATTTCACAAAATACTGGCGTTTCTTGTTTTCCTTGAATAGCCGGAGTACCATATCATCAGGCAGGTAATGAGTACCCATAAAAGTATGGATACTGTCAATTTCTGTTGAGTCCTTCCAAATAGTATCTCTCATTTGTTCACGGCGAAAGGTTGGTGTAATCATTGAATCGTACATTGCCAGGTTTTCGCCCTGTTGAAACACGTAGTCATGATTCACATCTCCCAACGCAAAAATTTTGTATTTCCCTTTCTTTATATTGCTTATCACAAAATGTCCTGATTCATCGGTGCGACCTACCCGTAGAAATGGTTTTTTGAAAAATACAGAATCTTCAGATTCTCTGTAAATACCAACCATTATGCCCGAAACAGGATTCAGGTCTTCTGAATTTATTACCGTTCCCGATACTTGAAGTGTATCAATCTCGTTGCCGGTAGAAAAGGAGAACATATAGTTTTTCAATGCATTTTTCTCGTTCAAATCTACGATTCCATTTCCAAAATTGATTGAATAAGTGGTACTGTCTGTCAGGTCTTCATTAAAATTCACAACCACATTCTTGCCCAATGCTTTTACATCGGGTGGTTTTTGTTGCGGGGGTGATATGATTACATTTTCGGTTGGTTTGTCGATTGAAACCATTTCATCAAACTGTATTTCAACCTGTTTCTTCTTAAAATTCAATGAGCCGTTCAGTGGTGTTGATTTCATCACTTTAGGGGGGGTTGTATCTTTCAATCCGCCGGTAGGACCCGAACCCCGATTAGCACAAGCGTAAACCAGAAAACTGATTATTAGAATAACAAGAATATATTTTAGCGTTTGTAAGTTCATGTAAGTTTGGAGAGTTTATAAAGTTTGAATGTCCTACAAAGTTAGCACTTTATGCCCAATTCGGCATCGTAAACATTTCTTTTCGTCGCAATATTGCTTTTTTAATTGCAACAAAGCCTGAGAATCGTAAGCAGTAGTTGAAGTCAGTCCGGCATTTAACCAGTTGGTTACAACTGAATTACGCTCGGAAGGAATTTGTTCCAGAATTTGTAAAGCCTTATCTTTCAGCAGTTCGTCATTTTTATGCGATGCATAGCAAAATAAGAATGGAACAACAGTATTAATTAAAATACTATTAACCGACTGAATACCTAAGGTTTTATTTTTCAAGGGACTTTCTGTATCGAACAAGTAATGATTATTCCAAAAAGTTGATGGCTTACAAACAAATAATTGTTTCAAAAATTCAATTTCAGGCTGTTCCACAATTTTTGAAAACATCTTGCTGGATGAATGAATCAGCGATGCAAACTGTGCTATTCGGATATGAGGAAAATTATCAGGTCGCAATCGCAACAATTTCCATTGCGAACCATCAATTGGATTCAGACTGAACTTTGAACGAAGAAAATCATATTCTTTCCGAAGTTCGATTACATAGGATACAGCATTATCGACCCCTAATAAAGAAGCCTGACCAAACAGCAAAGCCTCTAACTGAAACAAATTGTCTTTGTGTTTGCCCAAAACCGTAAGTGGTAGTGATTTTGCCAGACTTTCAAAAGCATGACTGTTGGTTCCAAAGCCAAAGCTACGCGCCAGTGTGATATAAAAAGCTTCCTCCCAATGTTGATTAGTAGCTGATAAAACTTGCTCAATGACATTCATTTTTTGTTCAAGTCGTTCGGTAAGCAGTGCATTTTTCCAGCTTTCAATAAAAATTGTAGGTATTTGGTTTAATTTGTCGGAACATGCAATCCATTGTTTGTGAATGAGCAAGCTTTCATAATTATCTTCAATATGCTGTGGAAAGATTAGCTTAAGTTGGGGTATGCGCTCACCATCTGTTCGGTACACATCATCATCAGCATTGTGAATCACATGTAAAACAACATTATCATACGCCACATCGGACTGATGATTATGCCGGTTCCAGTCGGAAGAATTCACATGAATCTCCACATTACCTGCCCATACAGTATCTCCAATTTTTACTTTGGCATTGAAAAAATCAGGACCGGCATCAGTGTTATTTCTACCCACATCGATTATTTCTACCTGCTCGCCATCGGTGGTTGTGAGTTGATGAGCCGTGAATAACTTATTTTGCCAAACAAAGTGGAGGATGGATTCTTTCATAATGACTCCTAACCCCTGAAGGGGAACAAAGTTACTTTTGATTTGTAAAACTAAGTAATTGAATGCAAAGTATGTCGTATTTCGACATAAATAACAAAGAAATGGAACGCAGATTTTCGCTGATAAAGCGGATGTAAAAAACGGGTTTATATATCGCTTTCAGCGATATGATTTTCAAACACTTCCATCTTAATCCTCCCCGATTTATCGGGGGAAAAATCCTTTTTCTTCTATCCGTTATTTTCCGCAAAATTAGCGAAAATCAGCGTTCTATTAAAGCTTTAAAATGGTACATTAAATAGTTTCATTTGCTAAATCAGATATTTCGTGTAAGAATTATAAGACTCAGGAGATGAGGTTTACAGAATTCCAAATTCATATCCTTCACTTATCCAAAACATAATAGCTGCCGGCAATACTGCCAAAACATTGTTTGCGGCTTTAATCGAATCGTGAAAAACAACGATAGAACCATTACGACTGTATCGTTTAATTTTTTTCAAAATGGATTCGGCAGATAATTTCCGGTTATAATCGTGCGTGAGCAAATCCCACATGATAATTTCAAAACGTGGTTCCAGTTTTCGTTTTTGAGTGGGAGTAATTCGTCCGTAAGGAGGTCGGAACAGGCTGCTGTTTATATAAGCTAAGGCTTTCAGCACATTTTCTTCATACACTTCAGCCGATACAGAAAAGCCTTTGATATGATTAAAAGTGTGGTTTCCGGTTTTATGACCCCGTTCCACAATCCGTGCATACACTTCAGGATATTTACGGACGTTATCGCCCACACAAAAAAAAGTGCCTTTGATATTGAATTTATCCAATATGTCAAGCACTTGTGGAGTTACTTCCGGCACCGGACCATCATCGAAAGTCAGATAAATGACTTTCGACGAGGCATCCTTGCGCCATACAAGTTTCCCAAAGAAAGGACGAATTATATCGGGAAACCTTGCTGTCATTTACATTTGAACTCTTTTGCTGTAATCCATATAGAACGGCAGGTATTTATCCATCAGCGATTTTTGTTTGTTTTCATCGCAAATACGCAAAACCTGTTGCAATACAGCCATATTATGACCAATACGACTGGATACACTGCTTTGCTGTTCGTTGTTCATGCTGAAATACCAGTTGAGGTATTCGGTACAATCTTTAGCCACAGCGTCCAGAATTGGGAGTGCTTTGGCCGGCTGATGAAGTTTCAGATAAATACCGGCAAGTTGAGTTGACATGTAATCGTGACGAACAGTTGTTCCCGGAATCATTTTGTTGCAGTAATCAAGCGCTTTCAGTGCTCTGACTGTATCATTTTTAGCCATCAATGCACTTACAAGTTGCACAAACATCATACGGTGCGTGTGACACATACGCGAAATATTTTCATCAAGATATACTTTCGGGTCTGCAATGTTTCCGTATTTGAATTTATTCATCATATTATCATACATTTCATCCACGTTCACACCCGGACCTGCACCTTTCACACCAACAGGTAAAATTTGATATGCCAAACCGGTAAGTTCAAAGTGGTCACTTAGTCCCAGGTAATAATCTTCACCTACCGTAACAGCAAAATAAATCGGACGTTTCCAGTGATTTTCTTTAAGCAACTCCAATATCATCAACTCACTTTTTGTCAATCTTCTTTTCAAATCAACATTGATTTGAGGAACGATTTCGGAAGCACGTTTTTCGGGCAAAGTTCCTGTTTTTATTACTTCCTGAGCATCAACCGGTAAGAAAAGTTGTTTGGCAGGAATAAACGCTTCACCTTTCATTTTAGTTGATGAATCGGAACTCAGAATAAAATCAAAAGCAGTTTTCATTTCCAGTGGTTTTTGCAGAACATCTTCCACCCACAACACTTCATTTTTACCCGCCACAAAATCTTTAGGCTGCCACGATATAGGCAGTGGTGCAGATTTATAAGCTCCACGTTTCATTTGTTCAATGTACCAGTCGGTTTGCAGATAGCTTAGGTTACAAACACGGATATCCGTTCTGTTTCCTTCCACTTCCTGGTTATACCACAAAGGGAAAGTATCGTTATCGCCGTTGGTAAAAATGATAGAATTAGGTTTACACGAAGCCAGATAGTTCTGTCCAAAATCTCTACAAGTATAACGGTTACTGCGGTCATGGTCATCCCAGTTTTGTTGAGCCATCAATGCAGGCACGCCCAAGGCAACCAGCGAGACAATAGCAGTAGTTGCTACTTGTGGTACTTTAGGTAGGTATTTGTTAATTGCTTTAACTAACCCTAACACCCCGAATCCAATCCAGATACAGAAAGCGTAGAATGAACCTGCATACGCATAATCACGCTCACGGGGCTGATAAGGAGTCTGATTCAGATAAATTACTATCGCTAAACCGGTAATAAGGAACAGGAATAGGGTGAGCCAGAATCCTTCGAGTCCATTTTTTCCACCGTAAATCATAAACAACATACCAAATATACCCAGTAACAAAGGCAACAAATAATAGCTATTATGTCCTTTATTAGTTTTAAGTTCCGTAGGTAATTTGGTTTGATTGCCCACCATCAATTCATCAATAAAGTTTATTCCGGTAATCCAGTTTCCGTGGTCAATTTCACCATAACCCTGAATATCATTCTGACGTCCGCTGAAGTTCCACATAAAATAACGCCAATACATAAACCCAACCTGGTATGTGAAGAAGAAGCGCATATTTTCAATGAAAGTTGGTCTGACATCTGTTTTCTGCTGTCCACAATAATCATAATCAATTTTTTCGCCCTCAATTTTCGCCCATTGTTTATAAGCTTCAATATGCTGAGGAGTAGTGCTATACATGCGCGGGAAAACCATCATGAAACGGTCGTCCATCACATAGTCTTTTTTGTAACCGGTTATTATGTATTCGTCTTTGTCAATGTCCGAAGTTTTTGGTTTTTTTGTGTAGGTAGCTTCGCCTATTTTTTCTTCGGGCACACACATGTTTCCTTCAACACGAAGTTTAACAGGTGCGCTGTAAACCGCTCCGTAAAGCAATGGGGTATCACCGTATTGCTCACGGTTCAGATAGTATTTCAACGAGAAAACGTTATCAGGATTATTCTGATCCATGGTAGGATTGCTGGTAGAACGGATAACGATTACTGCATACGAAGAATATCCAATAGAAACCATGGCAATCATTAGCAGAATAGTATTCAACCAACGGGCTTTGACATTTTTTTTGCGATAGTAGAAAAATGCACTCATTGCAGCAATAATAATGATTCCGAGAATGATATGACTACCAAAGAACGGAACTCCAACCAATGAAACTGAACCAATAAATGCAATGGCCATGCGTAAATAATTGCGGTTGGTGTACGATTCGTAAACACCCCAAATTATGAAAGCCAGTGTAAGCAAAATATATACATACAAACCGGTGTTAAATGCAAATCCGAGTTTGTTGACAAATAATAATTCAAACCATCCGGCTACCTCGATAAATCCGGGAATCAAACCATAAAGTACTGCAGACAGAATAACAATTCCTGCAGCCAGTGCAACGAGAGCACCTTTGATGGTGGGAGTATGTTTCCTGAAATAATAAACCAAAACCATTACCGGAATTACCAGCAAATTCAGAATGTGAACACCAATGGAAAGTCCCATCATGTAAGCAATAAAAATCAACCACCTGTCCGACCCAGGCTCATCGGCCACATTTTCCCATTTGAGAATAAGCCAGAACACCAATGCTGTAAACAACGAGGAGAAACCGTACACTTCAGCTTCCACGGCTGAAAACCAGAAGGTGTCAGAGAAGGTATAAGCTAATGCACCCACTAAACCTGCGCCCAGAATTCCTATGATATTTCCTGTTGAATAATCTTCATCCGATTTGATAACGATTTTGCGTGCCAAATGTGTTATAGTCCAAAACAGAAACAAAATAGTAAACGCACTACATAAGGCTGTAAGTGAATTTACCATATATGCCACTTGAGTTGCATCTTTGGCAAACAAAGAGAAGAAATGACCGGTTAGCATAAAGAACGGAGCTCCGGGAGGATGACCTACATCTAATTTAAAAGCAGTTGAAATGAATTCCGGACAATCCCAGAAACTGGCAGTAGGTTCAAGGGTTAGCATGTAGGTTGCAAATGCTACTGCAAATGCCACCCAACCGAAAATGTTGTTCAGTAATTTGAATTGTTTCATTTTATATTTTTATTGATTAAATGGTTGACTAGTCTATTGGTTAATTGGTTTTAATTAGCAGATTGAACGGAGTGTCAATTAACCAAACTCAAAAAAACGTTCAAAGATACAAAGAAAATTCAGATTGAGGTATAAGCCCGCCTTATTTTGGTTAAAATTATGGATTGTCAGCTATTTATAGCGGTTTGAGCTAATTTTTTCTGTTATTCAGAAAAATATCATCACTCTCTGAATCGTTTAAAGTGGCAGTGAAATTAGTTGATATTAAAAAGAGATCTCAGAAGTATCATAAATGCAATAAAAACAAGAAATAAATGTAAAAGTGATATTCACAAGTATTGCTGTTTTGTGTTAAAACATATATTTTTAATAAAAATACACAGGAATAAAATATGTAGCAATTAATCTGGTTTAAAAACCTTTATCTGTATGTTTAATTGTAGTATAAAATACAGTTATTCAGTATTTTGTGTAATAAATATTGTATCTTAATCTAACAGAGTACAAATAATTTTAATATCAGTATTTTTTGTAGAAAAAATTAATATCTTTGAAAAAAAATAATCTTTTATATCTTTAATTAATGGCGTAATTAACTTATCGAACAAAGATTTATACTTTAAGGACACTTCAATATTTATTGTCTGATAAACTTTAACAAGAGTAAATGATTTGTATAAAAATATCTTTTTTCTTTATTTTGATATTCCCATAATTTTAAAAAAACAGCGTATTAATGAATATAAAATATGATTTCACGATGGAAACAAACTTGAACAAACTGCTGAAACGTCAAATAAAACGACACATAGGTTCAATTGACAATTTGCCAATTGAGCTAAAGAGTGTTTTCAATGATATAAATGATACTTATAATAATTTTGATAACGATACTGTATTGATACAGAATTCAATAGAAATAAGTTCGCAGGAACTTAGGGATGCTTTCCAGAAGCAGAAAGAAGATGCGATAGCTCAAAAAGAAACCATTCAAAAAATTAAAGATGCTATAGCTGCTTTTAACTCGGAAGAACATAATATTAACATGGAAAGTGAAGTTGATAGTTTGAGCAGCAATAATTTGTTTGATTCTCTAATCAGATTAATTGAAGAACGCAAACAAGCAACTGAGGCACTAAAAGTGAGCGAAATAAAATACAGTAAAGTTGTTGAAAATATTAAAGAAGTCATTTTTCAAACCGATGTCGATGGATTGTGGATATTTCTAAATAAAGCATGGGAAGAAATCACCGGATTTAGTGTTCAGGAATCACTTGGTGAATTATTTCTTAATTATGTACACCCTGACGACAGACAACGTAATATGGAATTGTTTGAACCTTTAATTATGCGAAAAAAAGATTATTGCCGTCATCAAATCAGGTATTTGACTAAAGATGGCGGATTTCGTTGGATTGAAGTGTTTGCCAGGTTAGGATTAGACGAAAATGATGAAATTATTGGCACTTATGGTACACTTCAGGATATTACTGAGAATAAAAATGCTGAGGAAGCCTTGCTTCAGAGCAGTAAAAAATGGGAAGCAATAATTTCAGCATCGCCTGATGGCATTGGTATGGCATCATTAGATGGACGATTACAACTCATGTCGGATAAACTGGCTGCAATGTATGGATATACTGTGCAACAAAGAGATGAATATGTTGGTAAATCTTTTTTTGATTTTATTGACCCTTCCAATCATGATCTTTTGAGGTCAAATATCGCTAATACATTAAATAAAGTTGATTCCCGAAAAATTACTGAGTATTTAGCCATTAGAAAAGATAATAGCCGATTTTATGTAGATGTAAACTCCAGTATATTATACGATGATAAAGGAAATCCTGAGAGTATAGTATTTATCGAACGCGACATTACCGAACGGAAGCAAGTGGAAGAAAAATTAAAAACCAGTGAAGAGAATTTCCGGACTTTCTTCGATTCTATTGCCGATTTATTGTTTGTGTTGGATGGCAATGGCAATATGATTGATGTAAATGAAACTGTGATTAAACGATTGGAATATAGTAAAAAAGAATTGTTGGGGCAATCAGTATTGGTAGTACATCCCGAAGATAGGCGAGAGGAAGCAGGTGCTATTGTAGGTGAGATGCTTGCCGGAATCAAAGACTTTTGTCCTGTTCCGGTTATATCGAAAAATGGTGTTGAAATACAGGTAGAAACGCGCGTGTATCCCGGAACATGGGATGGAGAACCAGCCTTGTTTGGCGTTGTAAAAGATGTGACCAAGATAAAACAATCGGAGGAGAAATTTTCGAAGGCATTTCAGTCGGGTTCAAACCTGATGGCTATATCGACCATAAATACCGGGCGTTATATTGATGTGAATGATATGTTCCTACGGACTTTAGGATACACTAGAGATGAGGTAATCGGTTACACATCTCAAGAGTTAAAACTTTTTGATGATATTCACCAACGGGATATTGTCAAAAAGAGTATCGCTGAAAATGGATTAGCCAAAGATTTCGAGGTGAAAATTAGAACTAAAACGGGCGAAGAACTGATAGGGCTTTTTTCTGCTTCCTATATCAATGTAGGCGAAGAACCCTGCTGGCTTACCACCATGACCGATATTACTGAGCGTAAGAAGGCAGAAAAAGAAATGCAGAAAAGCGAAACCTTGCTTCGATCTATTATGGATACAACAACAGATGTAATATTTGTGAAAGACAGGGATTGTCGATTCGTGTACATTAATCCTGCAGGTTGTAAACTAAACGGAAAAACTCAGGAGCAATTGATTGGACATTCAAAAGCCGATTATATGACTAATTTAGAGGAGTTAGCTAAATTTATGGCCGATGACATGCGCATCATTGAAGGAGGTAATACCGAAACTTTTGAAGAGCAAATTTTTGGAGCAGACGGCAAGTTATATACGTTTCATACCACCAAAGTACCCCGATATGATGGACAGGGAAATATCATAGGATTGTTAGGTGTGGCTCACGATATTACGGAACGTAAACAGACAGAAAAAGACATGATAGAACTGTCTACCCGCCTTTCATTGGCTACACATGCTGGTGGAGTAGGTGTATGGGACTATGATCTTGTAAATAATATACTTTTGTGGGATGATCAGATGTTTGCACTTTATGGTTTTTTAAGTGAGTCTTCTGGTGGAGCTTATGAAGTTTGGAAATCCGGCCTCCATCCGGATGATGCAGAAAGAAGTGATTCTGAATTGCAAATGGCTATAAGTGCTGAAAAAGATTTTGATACTGAGTTTAGGGTGGTTTGGCTCGATGGTTCAATACATACAATTAAGGCACAAGCTATCGTTCAAAGAGATAATGCGGGCAAAGCACTTCGCATGGTTGGTACAAACTGGGATATTACCGAAAAGAAAATAAACGAGGAAAGGCTAATGAAGGCAGTGGAAGCAGCTGATACTGCCAATAAAGCTAAATCAGAATTTTTGGCTAATATGAGTCACGAAATTCGTACTCCGCTCAATGGTGTAATCGGCTTTACCGATTTACTCAGACATACTCCGCTTTCGAACGTTCAGGAACAATATGTGAAAAATGCTAATGCTTCTGGACATGCTTTATTGGGAATCATTAATGATATTCTGGATTTTTCAAAAATTGAGGCAGGAATGTTGGAGTTGGATATTCACCAAACTGATATGATTGAACTGTTTGGACACAGTGTTGACATAATTAAATATGCAGCAGATAAGAAAAACTTGGAAGTTTTACTTAATTTAGATACTAATTTGCCTCGTTTTGCTTATGTTGACAGTGTGCGACTTAAACAAATACTGGCAAATTTACTGGGCAATGCAGTTAAGTTTACCGAGAAAGGCGAAATTGAACTAAAAGTAGTTTATCAGAATTTGAATCATAAAAAAGGAAGATTCAGTTTATCAGTACGCGATACAGGTATAGGAGTTTCTCATGAACAACAAAAAAAATTATTTAAGGTATTTAGTCAGGCAGATAGTTCTACTACCCGTAAATTTGGAGGAACTGGTCTTGGGTTGGTAATTTCAGATATGATTGCACGAAAAATGGGCAGTAAAATCAATATAACGAGTCAGTTGGGAAAGGGAACTACCTTTAGTTTTGATATTGAAACCGGTATTGAGTATGGTGAAATGATGGACAAAACTCTGATTAATAGTATTAAACGATGTTTGATCATTGATGATAACTCTCAGAATCGTCTTATCCTTGATCATACGCTGACAAATTGGGGAATAGAAAGCATTAGCTGTAGTAATGGATTAGACGCATTGAGAATATTAGAAACTTCCGAACCCTTTGATGTAATTATTAGTGATTATCACATGCCCTATATCGATGGATTGGAAACGATAAAAATGATACGTGAAAAATTGAATTTGTCGCCCGATAATCAGCCGATAATATTATTACATTCTTCATCGGACGATGCGGATTTACATAAAAGATGTGATGAATTAGGGGTGTGTTTAAGATTGACTAAACCTGTAAAATCGGACGAACTTTATAATTATTTATGCCAACTAATAAAGTCTGTGAAAGCCGATTATAGTATAGAGGAACATAAAGAGAAACATTTTGAGAAAGACAACTATGCTACCATTATGATTGCTGAGGATAATGATTTCAACATGATACTGGCAAAAGCTATGATTTTACGATTACTTCCTAAAGTTCAAATTATTGAGGCAGTAAATGGAAAGGAAGCAATATCACTTTTCCAAAAAGAAAGTCCCGACCTTATTTTTATGGATATACAAATGCCTGAGATGAATGGTTTGGAAGCAACAATCAAAATCAGAGAAATGGAAAAAGGTACTAAAATTCATACTCCAATCGTTGCATTGACAGCAGAGGCTTTAAAAGAAGAACAGGAAAAATGTATTAATGCAGGAATGGATGATTATTTGACAAAGCCAATTGATAATGACTTACTGCATAAAATGATTTTGAAGTATATAGATACAGACATACCTCTAAAATAATATCTTACGATTGAAAGTACAATTCAATTAATACAAAAATATAATCATAATAGAAATAATATGGAAACTACTAATCAATACAGTTCAAATACAGAACATTTGGAGGCAACCATAAGCGAAATAAATTCTGATATTGCAGATTCATTAAAAAAAGGACAAAATTTAAAGCTAATTTTTTTAGTAAGTATTATATTTTTGATTCTTTTAAGTGCTTTTTTCGTTCGAGATTCCTGGGTTAGGCAAAAAACTGAAACTGAAGGACTAGTAATGAAAGCCGCTAAAACTTCTGCATTGTTGCTCGATGCTGAAATGCTTAAGTCCCTGAGTGCCATACCCGAAGATATAGGAACTGTGGCTTATGAGAGCATTAAGAGTCGTTTAATAGCCATGGCTAAAGAGAATAAAGATATTCGTTTTGCCTATTTATACACACAGCGAAATAACAAACTTTATTTTATTGTTGATTCTGAGCCGGCAAATTCGAAAGATATGTCACCAGCCGGTCAGGAATACACAGAGGCAGCACCAGAATATTCAAAACCATTTAAAAATGGGAATTCAATAATAACAAAACCTGCAACCGATCGTTGGGGAACATGGGTTAGTGTTCTGATACCCATAAAAAATCATCAAACAGGTAAAACAATTGCCGTTTTTGCAGTAGACTATCCAGCTAAAAATTTTCATGCAGATGCTAAATCACACACCCTTACCTCTACCCTTATTTCAATTCTTGCGTTGTTAATTTTGATTGGATTTTACAGAACAATAATCAACAACTCTAAACTTAAGCTTGAGCAACTAAAAACCTTAGAAATAAACAAAAAGCTTATCGAAAAAAGAAAAGAACAAGAACTGGCAGATGAAGCACTTAATAAAGAGCGAATATTGCTTCGTACCATAATAGAAAGCATTCCTGATTCCATATATGTGAAGGATTTGGAATGTAGAAAAACCTTAGCAAATAAAGCCAATTGTCGCAATATGGGTTTTGACAAAGAAGAAGATGTGATTGGCAAAACTGACTTTGATATTTGGCCGCCTGAGATAGCTCAACCATTTTACGATGATGACCAACAGGTACTCAAACACGGAAAAACCATTGTAAACCGCGAAGAAAAAATTTTACTTCCTAATGGTGAGATTGTCTGGTTGCTTACCTCTAAACTTCCGCTGTACGATGAAAAAGGAAGAATTACGGGCTTGGTTGGCGTGGGACGCAACATCACCATTCGTAAAAAAGCAGAAACAGAATTGGTTATTGCCAAAGAACAAGCTGAGGCTGCCAGCAAAGCTAAATCAGAATTTTTAGCCAATATGAGCCACGAAATTAGAACTCCACTCAATGGCGTAATTGGTTTCACTGATTTGTTACAAAGCACAGCACTTTCTATGGTTCAGAAACAGTATGTTCATAATGCAAATGTTTCGGGGCATGCATTGCTGGGCATTATCAATAACATATTAGATTTTTCGAAAATTGAAGCCGGTATGATGGATCTGGAGATTGTCAAAACGGATATTGTGGAGTTGCTAGGACAAAGTGCAGACATTGTTAAATACACGGCTGATAAAAAACATCTGGAAATATTACTCAATATCGATCCGAAAATGCCACGATTTGCCATGGTTGACTCGGTAAGACTAAAACAGATATTTGCAAATTTGATGGGAAATGCCGTAAAATTTACCGAAAAAGGCGAAATTGAATTAAAAGTACTTTATGAAAATATTAGTAAGAAAAAAGGCAGATTTTACTTTTCTATTCGTGATACAGGCATTGGTATTTCGGAAGAGAATCAAACTAAGCTATTCAAATCATTCAGTCAAGCCGACAGTTCCACTACCCGTAAATTCGGCGGAACAGGTTTAGGGTTGGTTATTTCGCAGATGATTGCTCAAAAAATGGGCAGTAAGATAAATATCTCAAGCAAGCCCGGTGAAGGAACCACTTTTTTCTTTGATATTGAAACGGAGATAGAATTTGGAGAAAAGATATTTACCGATAATATTCAATCCATAAATAGATGTTTAGTAATAGATGACAATCTGAACAATCGCACCATTCTTGAAGATACACTGGCAAATTGGGGTATTAAATGTGTAAGTTGCGATAATGGACTGGATGCTTTGAAAATAATTGAGAACTCTGATTCATTCGATATAGTTATCTGTGATTATCACATGCCCTTTATGGATGGACTTGAAACCATAAAACTTATCCGCGAAAAACTAAAATTAGCCCCCGATAAATTACCAATAATCCTCTTACATTCTTCGTCGGACGATGCAGAACTCCACCGAAAAAGTGATGACCTTGGAGTTCGATTTCTTTTGACAAAACCAGTTAAATCGAACGATCTTTATAGCTATCTTTGTAATATTCATAGTCCTATCGATGCTAAAATTACAGAAGAAAAAAAGATTGTTCAACCCTTGAGTGAAAAATCAACAGATTCTTTTACGATATTGATAGCCGAGGATGTAGATATGAATATGTTGTTGGTTAAATTTATGATTAATAAATTATTGCCCGAAGCTAAAATACTTGAAGCAAAAGACGGAAAAGAAGCAGTTGGATTCTGGGAAAATGAAAGACCCGATTTGATATTGATGGATATTCAAATGCCTGTAATGGATGGTGTAGAAGCAACAATAAATATCAGAAAACTCGAAAAATCTACCGACATTCACGTACCAATAATTGCATTAACTGCCGGAGCAATACAAGAAGAACAGGAGCAATGTATGAATGCTGGCATGGACGATTTTCTGACGAAACCTATTAATAATGATCTGTTGAAAAAAGTAATTTTGAAGTATTTGAAAGTTGAAAGTTAAAATATATTTTTAATTATTATCCATAACCTGCATTAGATAACAATAACCCATTGTAAAAATTAATTTATGAAAACTGATAATGTTCAAAATCAACAAATTCCGAATATTCTTATTGTTGACGATGATGAATTTAATCTGATTGTATTAGGTGAGATATTGAAAAGAAGTAACTATAAAATTCATTCAGTTACGAATGGTATTTTAGCATTACAGGCTTCGGAAGACATCCGTCCCGATTTGATACTGCTTGATATTATGATGCCCGAAATGGATGGATACGAAGTTTGCCGACGATTGAAGGAATCTGAAAATCTATCAGATATACCTGTTATTTTTATAAGTTCATTGACTGATAGCAGAGACATAGTTAAGGCATTAACGTACGGTGGGGTAGATTATATAACAAAGCCTTTTAACGCCGAAGTTGTTTTAGCCAGAGTCAATACACACCTGAAACTCTATCAACAAAGCAGGGAACTTCTGAAGTTAAATGCCAAACTTAAAGATTCGCAGGATCAGTTGTCTAAATTTGCAGCTCACTTGCTTATAATACGTGAAGAGGAAAGAATGAAGTTATCAACCGAAATTCATGATAAGATTGGTCAGATACTGATTGCGTTGAAAATTGATATGGGAATGTGGGAAAAAAAGCTATTATTTCTAAGTGAAAATAATCGGTCGCAGGAGATTGTGGTGAATTTTAACATGATGGTTGACATTTTAGATAATACGATTAAATCAGTCCGAAAAATAATGAATGAACTCAAATCAGACGATTTGGAATTACTTGGATTTATTGAAGCCGCCAAACTATTCAGTATTGAATTTGAAATTATCAATAAAATTAATTGTAAGATTGAAACTTCTATTTCCAAACTTGAATTAAATGAGTTACAAAAAGTAGCACTTTACCGAATATTGCAGGAGTCACTTTCAAATATAGCTCTACATGCTGAAGCTACTTCGGTAGTAATTTCACTCTATATACATGAGCAAAATTTGGTTATGGAAATTGTAGATAATGGTATTGGAATTGATATTAGTAAAAAAACACAAAAAGATGCTTATGGGTTAACAGCTATGAAAGAACGTGTTGAAATTTTACATGGAAAACTGACTATTACCGGCAAACCCACTGAAGGAACTCAAGTGAAAGTGGAAATGCCTTATCAAATATAGATTAAATTTGCGGTTTAAAGCCCCAGGATTCAAATTTGCGTTGTAATTGAGAAAATGTTTTTCTGATAGATTTAAAGTAATAAATGCTGGAGATTTCACGAAATTCTGATGCAACAATCGAACCTTCACCACATAATATAACAATTCTCCTTATTTTCAGGTTACTAAATTTACATATAAAATAGCCTAATTCCAGTATTACATTCTGTCGCGGAAATTGAGTTTCGGGATCAGTAGAATAAATAATAATAGCTGCTGAACACTCTTTGGCTAAATTAGTAAATGCGTAGAGTGGATTAAAAAATTCTTTTCGGAGAGAAATACAATAGGTTCTAAATGTAATGTGTCTTTTACAAATTCCATGCAAAGTTTAAGTTTGAGTCGGTCTTTTTTGCCTCCATGAACTATAAATACTTTATTGGTTTGAGGTTTCTTTAATTCAAATTCCTTTAGCTGAAGATGAATTTTTTCCATCTCTTTCTTCGATTCCTTAATCTCGCGATTGCTTTTTATAATATTAAAGAAATCACCTGTTTCTTTCAATGCTTTAGCTATGGATGTGAGTATAGCTTTGGTATTCATAAATTAGATTTGATTTTTAGCTGATATATTATTCAGTTTTAAATTAAAAACTCCTCCTCAACCCTTGCGAGTTTTGGAAGAGTTTTCATTCAGAGAAAAGATATAGTGAACAAGCTTATGATTTGGATAATTATATTTTTATTTTAGGGTCTGGTTCTGTTTTTTTGACAGTGCGGTTGTAGTTCACAGTTGTTGCTGCCTTGTATTTCATATAAAACTCAGGCGCTTTCCGTTCAAATTGAGGAGCCAGTTTATCAAGTGTATTTTTTTTCAGGGCGTTGGCTTCTTCAAACAGCTTGGCAAGTTGTTTGGTTGCTGATGACTGATCGATTCCAGCTTCGTTACGATTGTTTTTAGTATCTCTAAGTTTTGCAATCGTATCTTCATAAAGTCCCAGTTCGTCAGTAGTGAGTCCTGTGTCCGATAATTCTTCAACCGATAGTTTTTTGGCTTCTTCCAACATAATTTCAGCCTTCTTTATTACCATCGTCTGATCCATGTGATCTACTTCCGAAGGTTTAAGGTTCGTAACCGACTGTAAGGCTATATTGCCTTTAACTACCGCATGTGCATGTATTGCTCCTGCCACTTCAAGCATCAGGTCTATTGTTTGCTCCAGTGTAGCATTCTTATCCTCAGTGATACCTTTCAAATCACGAGCCTGTTCTTTGCTTAGGTTGTTAATTATTTCCGTAATTTGTTTGAGCCGTTCGATAGCTTTCTGGAAAATAGGGATAGTTGCTACTGTACTTTCGTAATTTTTTGACTCTGTCAGAAGCATCTCATAACTCTTAAATCTTGCTTTTTGAATATGATTCATAATTTCGATGAATTAAATGGTTTAAATTGGTATTCGACTTAACACTTGGCAAATATAAAATCATTATTTCACATTACAAAATAAAATGCAGTTTTTTTTAGACTAAATATAAAAATAATTTTTAACTGTTTGATTTTCAATGAAATGTTATAACACTTAATTTTATCTGTTTTATAAATCCGGAGTATGAATGAAATAGTTCTGCTCGTGAAAGACAGTTTTCAGCAGCTAAGTTTAGGTTTTTAGTGTTCCGATATAGTTTTATTGCATTCGAAGTCAAAAGTTCAGCAAGCTAAATCTTAAATTCAGCAGCGAAATATATTTTTCAGAAAGCGGGGTCAGTTGTGCAGGTAACAAAAGTATTTATACACCTGTTTTCAGCATTGGGACACCCTATGAAAAATTGACAATTTTATAAAGTTCCG
>JBAXMR010000030.1:0-43767 GCA_037134195.1 Paludibacter sp.
TCAGATAATAAACTAATTAAAGCTTACCCCGTGTACGGGGTTTTAGTGCAACATGAGATTATACAGTGGATTAAACATCACATCAACCGGAGATATGACATTTCCTTGCAATATGACTATGCCGTATCAAGCGAATATACAAGTGTTAGGAAGATTTACTGTTGATAATTCCATTATAAAATCAATACAAAATGATTGGGGCGGTATTACCGTAAAATCAGGAGGCTTATTGGTATTGAATGGAACTACTATTTCGGATTACAATATAACGGTGGAAGCCGGTGGAAGTCTTATCATTAAAGGTTCGTTGGTTATGTCGGGGAATCATGCGATAACCGTTCAAAGTGGAGGTTATTTATGTGTTGAAACAGGAACTACCGTACAGCTAACCGATTATAATAGTGTGATAAAAATTGGAGAAGGCTCATTGAATGGTGTAAATCCGGCACTCTCTATTTCTTCAAGTTGTATTTCAAACCCATCTGCTATTATTCCATCCGGCAACGGCGCCATAGCCGATTTTAATCAGGATATGTATATTCAAAACCTGACTATCAGTGCAAGCCGATACATTGGTGGTAAAAATATCTATGTTGGTAATCATGTAACAACTGGTCAAACAGCAGGTGATGTGAAAATAAATAGCGGAGCCAATGTGATTTTTGATTGCAAAACCACCACCTTCGATGCAGGCTTTGAATGTGTACAAGGGAGCTCCTACGAAGTAAAGAATCATTAACTATTCCGCATGCTGGCGCAACTTTGTAACTTGTGTCTTGCTTTGAAAAAGCAATTCATTCTATTTTTTTGCTTTAAATAGCAACACACCGATTAAAAATCGGCGCAAGCGTGGGACTATATATATGATTACGGTAACCTACGAAACTACAACCCAGCGGGGATATTTCAGTATTGAATAACAAAAAACAGAAAAGCAGTACAGCCAACGGTCGGCAACAAACCATGTGAACATAGTTTGAAGAATTTAGAACCTTAGGCAAACCGATGTGTTGTGCTGCTTTTCAAAAAGACTATTTTCTAAAAAAAACAATTTAAATCAAATTATTATGTATTCGTCCGACTATTATATGCAGAATGAAAGCTATACAGGAACGCAAACCATCCATGCTACCAATGTAACAGCAGGTGCGAATGTTACCACCAGCAAACCTTCGGGACCGGTAACTATTCAATCAGGAGCAAATATTACGATTGATGCTGATGGAGATACAATTATTAATGATACCTTTGAAGTGCAATCGGGTGGATCGCTCGAAATCAAATAAAAATCATTAAAAACTCCTCAACATTATGAAACAGTTTATGTTATGCCTGCTTTTAGCAGGTTCGGTAGCTATTCAGGCTCAAAAGTATGTGCCCTTCCCTTCTGGAAATGCTCAATGGAATGTTTTTTATGCTTCAGCATTTAACCAGATCAAAATTGATACAACCTTGCTTAAATATAGTTTACAAGGTGATACCACTATAAACGGAATCTCGTATCATAAACTTTGTAAAATTACTGGGTCAGATGCAAATCCACAATATGTATTTGCAGGAGGATTACGCGAACAAGATAAAAAAGTATTTTATTATGGTTTTGGATATTCAAAATCTAATCTGATTAGTCTTTCAAACCAGACATATCTTCTTTATGACTTCAATAAAAAAACCGGAGATAGCGTTATGTTTGATCGGGAGAGATGGTACAAAATAATAAATACTGATTCTGTAAAATTCGGAAGTGATTTCAGGAAAAGATTTGAAATTGTAATAATGCATTCCAATACCTCAGAATTCATTATAGAGGGTATTGGGGATGTGACTCAAGGATTGTTGGGAATGATTACTCCCATTCCAACATGTATGGATTGTTTTTTTAATTGGGAATTTGTAAGTTTCAGTCAAAACGACGAATGTGTATATAAAAATCCTGATTATGTGGATTGTGGTTCTACCCGGAAATGGAGCGAAGTAAAATACCTGACCGATAATTCATACTGGACCAACTTATACAATAACAAATATCAATATTATTTGAATGGAGATACCACTCTTAATGGAAAATCATATAAAAAGGTATTCAACCAATATCTGTTTGAAGAAAGTCCCGGTTCAGGCAAAATTTTATATACTACATATCAAGGGGCAATTCGGGAAGAAAATGGAAAAATATTTGCTCTTCTGAATAATAATAGTAACCATATTTCGGGAGAGTTTCTGCTTTATGATTTTACTGTTGGTGTTGGTGATACAATTAAAAGTAATATTTCTAAGGATTGTGGTTGTATACTTGCTCGCCAGTTGATTGTCACAAAAATTGATACCATAACACTATTAAATGGTGAGAAGAGGAAAAAAATTCAATTAGATGGTTCACCTGACTGGATTGAGGGTATTGGTAGTGTAAGTAGTTTATTTTACGATGCTTTCCCACTCTGCACCTGTTCAGAACATCCTCATCTTACATGCTTTAAGCAGAACGATATACCATTGTATAATACCGGTTGTCCCGACAATAATTGCTGCGACTTGCTGGCAGGAGTTCTCGAAACACGAACTGACTTGAAACGTTTTACACTGCTCCCCAATCCTACCAAGGATTTTGCACTACTCCAATTTACAAATCAGGATATGTCTTGCAATTCTGTAGAAATATTAAATGTACTGGGGAGAAGCGTAAAAACAATTCCGGTTAGCAATGCATCGGAATACAAACTGGATTTTTCGGATTATTCTGCGGGGATTTATTATGTGCTGCTAAAGTATAAGGACAGAACCGAATCGCATAAAATAATCAAAATGTAACCTTCGATGCCGGCTTTGAATGTACTTTGGGCAGTTCGTACGAAGTAAAAAATCATTAAAAACAGTTTAAACCTTATTTCAAGGTTGAAATAACCTACCCACTAAAATAGGAAGATTATTTCACCCCTGTGATAACTATGCTACTACAATAGGAAAAACGTTTCACTATTGAAATAACTCTGCCACTGTAATAGGATTGGTGTTTCACTATTGAAATAACTCTCCCACTACAATAGGAAAGTTGTTTTAACCCTGAAATAACTCTGCCACTTTAATAGGAATGCTGTTTCACTATTGAAATAACTCTCCCACTGCAATAGGAAAGTTGTTTTAACCCTGAAATAATTCTGCAACTGTAATAGGAATGCTGTTTTACTATTGAAATAACTCTCCCACTGCAATAGGATGGTTATTTCAACCTTGAAATAAGATTCCCACTAAAATATTATCTTTCGAAATTCCGATTTATATTAATTTAAAAATTTGTTTATTTATGAAAATCAACCTCCCTCAATTAAATACCAAAGACCTCGCAGCGTTAGGTCAACGTACCATTACTATTTCCGATGAACCTGCTTTTGCAGTAGTAAAAGACAACCCGTTGCTGGCAGCTGTGAAAACAGTGTATAACGAGTATGATGCCCTGTATACCCAAAAAGCATCGAGTGGTAAAAGCGATTTGCTAATTGAAGCCGACAGCAAGCGCGACACGCCCTTTGGAGGGCTAAAAGGTATCCTTGTAGGACATTCTAAACTCAGCAGTTCACCTTATCAGCAGGATGCGAAAGACATTTATGCCATTATTGTGAAATACGGAATTGATTTGGATCGCTACAAGTGGGCTGAAGAAACTGCCCAACTAAAAAAACTGCTGGAAGAACTGGACAAACCCGAAAATGCAGCCAAAATTGAACGTATGCTACTGACACATGTTGTGACACAGATTAAAGAGGCTCAAACAGCATTCGAAAAACTGTTTAACGAAGTAGCCGGTGAAAACTCCGAACTGCGCTTGATGGAATCCGCCTCATCGTACCGTAAAGCTCTCGAATCGACCTTGCGAAACTACTTCAACGTGGTAAAAGCCATGAATAGCCTACCCGGCTGGCGTGAACTTTATGCCAAACTGGACGAAGTGGTAAAAGCTGCCAATAACAGCAAACCAACTCATCCGAAACAGGTGTTGCCACCACCGCCTCCGGCAGCGAAGTAATCATTTCCCGCTAATCACGCAGAAAAGTGCAGATTTCTTTCAGCGGAAATCTGCGCTACCCGCGGGAAACCACCTGCTAATATGTTCCTGAATAATGAAAAAGAAATTCCTTTTGCTTGTGATGTTCCTGATGGGGAGCTTTATGATGTACGGCGGAAACGTGCAAACTACGGCAAAGGTCTGTTTCCGCTCATGGATTACAGGACGTGAAAACATCATCTGCACCCTGCCGGCGGGCACCCTCCTCGAAGTAATAGATATGGGCGTGTCGTACGGACGATGGACAGTGGTACGATACAAAGGAAAAGTGGGATTTGTGGAAACGAAAAAAGTGAAGACAGTCGGTAGTTTATAGTTGGTAGTTTATAGAAAATTTGCGGCTTCGCGTGACAATACAAAGTACCAATTCTTAATTTTTAATTATCTAAAACATGGCAGAATTTAATATTTCTCTTCAAAAAATCCTCGCCCACGAAGGCGGTTACGTGAACGACCCCGACGATACAGGAGGCGAAACATACAAAGGCGTAGCACGCGCCATGAACAGCAAATGGGAAGGCTGGGTGCGGGTGGACGTGGCGAAAACACAGTCGGGCTTTCCCGCCAATCTGGAAAAAGACAGCGAGCTGCAGGATGCCGTCAGCAGTTTTTATCAGGTAAACTACTGGGATGCGTTCTGTGCCGACAGCATTGAAAACCAACAGGTGGCCGATTCCATTTTCGATTTTGCAGTGAATGCCGGTGTGCGCACCTCGGCATCGCTGGCACAACTGGTGGTGGAAACACAAGCCGATGGCGTAATTGGCCCGGCTACACTGGACAAGCTCAACGCCTTCGACCCCGATCATTTTCTGGCTGCCTTTACCGTTGCCAAAATTGCCCGCTACATCTCCATCGTGAAAAAACGCCCCGAAAGCCGGAAATACTTTTATGGATGGATTTTGAGAGCAGTTAATAGTTTATAGTAAGTAGTTTATAGTAAGAAAAATACAGAAATATAAGCAACTATCAAACCACTAAAGCAAATGAAGAATAGAACGCGGATTCTCACCGATTAAGCAGATTTTAAACGGATAAAAAAATGTAAACATTTTTGATTTTGTTCATTTACTGACTACCAACTATAAACTACCGACTACCAACTACCAACTATAAACTAATATGGGATTCTTAACCGATTTATTCTCCGGCGGAGCCGGCAAGCTGGTGGACAGCGTGGGCAATGTGCTCGACAAAGTGGTAACCACCAAAGGCGAAATCATGCAGCAGGAGCTGGAAATGAAAAAAGCCGAACTACAATACCAGTTAGATACCAAACGACTGGGCGTGGAAGAACAGAAAAACGTGCTGCAGGACATCGACAGTGCCCGACAGCGCAGTACGGCTGTGGAGACAAGCGCCAATGCCTCGTGGTTCTCCAAAAACATCAGCGCCCTGCTGGCGGTGACGAGCACCCTGCTCACCTTCGCCCTGTTCTATATCATTATCTTCCGCAACGACCTGATACAAACCTCCGTGAAAGACGTGGTTCTCTACGTCCTCGGCGTACTAAGCGCCATCATCACGCAGGTATTCAGCTTCTACTTCGGCTCCTCCCTCAGCAGCGAAAATAAAAACAAGATTATTGAGGAGATGAATAAGTAACTGTTTTTTGTATAGGGTTGGTTCAGTAGGCGTGCTAAATCATTACCCCAACATTGGAATTACAAACGAAGTAGTTGTAAACTATAAATATAATGAATTGATAAAAAAAGGCGGAGCCGGATAAAGAATTGTTAGCGCAACCAAACCGACTCACGCCCACTCACATTCTAAAAATGAAAGGAGGAAACAAAAGTAGAAATAATTATTATGAAAGCAATAAGCTTACCAGATACATAAATCACCGCGACCAGCTTTCGGTCTTTACTAAGAGTGAAACTAATCAACTAATTCTTAAATAAAAAACAAAAAACAATATGAAAAATAAATTAATCATGGCTTTAATAGCCATTTTATCAGTTACCTTTGCATTAACGAGTTGTAGTAAAAATGAAATCGAAACTGGTATTAACCAAACGAATAACACATCTATTATTGATGATGGTAATCGAGAAGCCCGACCAATTATATTGGGAAAACAACTTAATAATCCCTATTCTATCGAAAATATGCAAGCAGCCTTGGATACTCTTAAAGCACATCCTGAACAACATAGTACATGTATGAAAGCACCAAGTGCCACACTTGAAGGTATTACCATTCAACCAACCGACAAATATGTGCGGTTTTTACCTGCAGACAGTACACAGTTTGTAAAACTAATGACTGACTCGACATTAATACTTTTTGATTATCCACTAGACTATCAAAAGGAACAAACTGGAGATTATTATAAAGATCCAACTGTAGAAGGTAAATTTACCTGGTTATATACAAGTGTTCCGATTGGATATCAACCACCAAGTGGTATTCGATATGAAGTGATTAAGGAGTTATTTATCCCTGAGCATAGCCCTTATTATTCACAACAAGAAACTCCTTCAAATATAAAAGGCATACAACATATTAAATCTTATACTGCTAAACAAGCAAATTATGCAGATGTTTTAAAAACGTTGGAAGCCGTATCCTTCATTCTCACCGGTAACGGTAATCAACTAAATAAACCAACTACAGGAAACGCTCCAGTAGGTATGCAAAAAGCAACAAGCTACGTGACAAAACGTTTCTTATGGACATCATGGCAAGAGGCTGTTTATAATCCCGAAGGCTATTTAAAAGTGTCAACACCCAATGGAGATCTACCTTTGGCAAACATTCGAGTACGTGTTGCTCGGTGGTTTACAGCTTATGAAACCAGAACTAACTTGCAAGGAAAATTTTATTTCTACGATCAATTCGGACAAGACGCTATTTTCCCAAACATTGAATATTTTGTATTTTTTGATGGATATAATGGCGTTAATTCTTGGAAATTATGTGATGCCCTGTTTGGAGCAGCTGTATTATGGACTACTGGCATAAGTATTGGTGTACATAGCCCTGACAATTATTCAATGACCTTTAATACTTCAAGTTATTATTGGGGAGAATGTGTTCAACACAAAGCCCTGAACGATTATATGAATATAGCCCGGGCTGATGGCATCAGTTTACCTCCCACGAGTATGGATATAGCTTCTCTAAATGACCCGAATTATACCTCAGGAACACCCATGATGAAAAATACTCTTAACTGGAGTATTGTAGATGCTTATCCTAACTTTTGGGGCGTTGTAGGCCAGGTTTTTGCTACTTCTCTATTATATGCTGTATATCCCGATATTATGTTACGCTATCAGAATAACATGGCAGATTACCAAATTATCACTTACTTTGCATGGCATGAACTAACTCATGCAAGCATGGTGAAACGATTAATTTCAGAGAAGGGAATATTCTGGGCTTCGGGTTATTGGAGTGCCAACGTGTATCAGCAAGCCTATAATAGTCTTTATTATACCAACCCAGTCACAAACAGGAAAAGCCCTTATGGAGCAAAAGGCGATGCCAACTGGCAAATCATTGCCCTATCCGAAGGATGGGCGAATTATAGAGAATGGTTGTTGAAAGTTACCTATCTGAACCCATATTATTCAATTGCTAATGAGTTTCCTAGAAATTATGGTTATATGTTTAGAGATTTAGTAAGTATTGGATGTAGTTATTCAAATATCGAGAAATCATTAGCTGCATATACTATAAGTGATTTTAAAAATAATTTAATCACGATTTATCCAACTTTAAAAGATAAAATTACAGAAAAAATCAAATTCTATGAATAATAAAATAATCAGATTAATATTTAGCCTATCTGTAGTATTTTTACTCTTATCCTGTTATATTGAGATGGATTCGACTTCTAAATTAACAAACATATTGGTGAATAATACCGATAAAAAGATAGTCTATGTAATAGAAACGGAAGTTGGAACTAATAAAATTATGTCAAAAGGAAATGACTCGGATAGTGTTTTTTTTGAACATAATTATATCATGAAGTTGCCTCCAGTTGGAGCTTATAATATACCTGATTTCAGAGTCGAAATACTTAATGAAAATATCTATAATTTAACTGATACTACTTGCAAGCAATTTAAAGGGATGTATTCTGTATACATTAACGTTACAGATAGTGTATTTTATAAAAATATTCTTGTTAAAACATATCCAAATTCAACAGTTAAGGATGAGAAGTATTCTGAAAAGTTGATTATTGATGATACAATTTTATCCATATTAACCAAGGATTATTCTATGCTCAATAAGTTTCCAGAGTATTATAAAAAGTAAATCAACACATTGCGGGTTTCGCTACCGGCGAAGCCCGCGATAAAAAGGCGGTTGGAACTGGCAACTCATTGCTCTTTCGGAAGGATGGGCAAATTACAGGGAATGGAAAATGGCTAAAGTTAATCTATTGTGGAATAGTTTTTCTAATGAAAACTGGTCTAAAGCTCCATATAATCTTACATATTATGAATATTGGGGTTTCCCGTATACATATGCTATCATGTTTTACAAATTAAATAGTCTTGGTTGCTCTGATTGGAATCTTGAAAAATCGTTATCAAACAATAGTATACAATCATTCAAAGAAAATATTCTTTCGAATAATCCTTCTTATAAAGATGCAATTAATATAATAATGAAAGATTATGAATAAAATTCGAATAATCGCACTTCTATTTGCACTTGTAACATTTCACGGTTGCGATCGTATAATAAGTACTAAGCATACTACTAATGAAACAATGGTAAACAAGACATTAGATAAATATATTTATATACTTGATACAGATGTAAAAATTGATACGATTTTTTCTAATGGATTGGATAGTAATGGAGTTGTTTTTATTAAGAATAGTACAATTGACTTACCAATTTTTGGAGCATATACTATTGAGATTAGTAGGGTTTTAGTAAACAGACGATATTTATATAATATTTCTGATACCACTTCATATATTCAACCAAATATTAATAATTATAATGATTCTATTTTATTTACTCATGTAAAATTTAACGGAGTAATGACAGGCTCAATCTATAACCAAATAGATACTTCAAAACTGATTGTAAATAACGAGATTAAAAAGATATTTTCTAAAGATTATACTATGCTTGATAAGTTTAAAGATTATTACAAAAAGTAACCAAAATTAGGGCTTTGCAATATGCGAAGCCCTAAAAAAATTTAATGACAAAAGGAGAACAGAGTATGATTGACAATAAAGGTTATTGGTGGGCATCTGGTTACTGGAGTGCAAATGCTGGGCAACAAGCAACGAATTCAGTTGTCACAAGACACCCCGAAAGCCGGAAGTACTTTTATGGATGGGTGTGTCGGACAGTGGCCCCCTAAAAGCAAGAGGCCCCAAGGACTAAAGGGGATGTGAAGAGTTTTATGCGAAGTAATTTACAATTTGTAAGAAATGTTTTCAGGATATAAAAGTAATTACACATCTCCGCAATTTATCTGAAATATCGGGAGAGGCTTGGGACACTATCTAATTCCCCCTTTAGGGGGTTAGGGGGCTTCTTATCTTCTTCCCTTTACATTAACCAACTCTCTGTCCCCCCTTTAGGGGGTTAGGGGGCATATAATTTAAATATCATGTCTTTTATTACCGATCTTTTCTCCGGCGGAGCCGGCAAGCTGGTGGACAGCGTGGGCAATGTGCTCGACAAAGTGGTAACCACCAAAGGCGAAATCATGCAGCAGGAGCTGGAAATGAAAAAAGCCGAACTACAATACCAGTTAGATACCAAACGACTGGGCGTGGAAGAACAGAAAAACGTGCTGCAGGACATCGACAGTGCCCGCCAGCGCAGTACGGTCGTGGAGACCAATGTGAATGCCAGTTCGCTATCCAAAAACATTGGTTCTTATCTGGCTATTACCACCACCCTGCTAACTTTCGTGCTGTTCTATATCGTTATTTTCCGCAACGAAACCATTAAAGCGGAGGTAAAAGATGTAGTGATATATGTGCTGGGTGTACTGAGTACCATCCTTACACAGGTATTTAGTTTTTACTTCGGTTCCTCGCAAGGCAGCGTGGATAAAAGTAAAATTATTGAGTGGATGGGGAAATAAAGTGGGTAGACTTTTTACGGAAAGTGGTTGTCCGGAAATTCCGGACAACCACTTCAATCGGCGTTAATTTTCTTAGTTATAAAACAAACAACCACTGACCCCTCGTTGCAAACGAGGGGGAGAGTGACCCCCATCGCGTACCGAAGCTTCCGTTCAACAAGGACTTAAATCGCAACACCCCGACAAGAGCAGTGCTTGACGGGGTGTTTTGCGTTAGGGGTGTTGCGTTTAAGTCCTATGATGTTACCTGCTGGTCTTGGTTGTAAAGAATTTGTTTTTCGTTGTTTTTCGCTTTTGTTTCTTTTCGCACAAAGAGTTTAGTCGTTAGCACTGTTGTCTGTTCATTAATTCTGTCAAAAAGTTGTCAGTCGTGCAAATAATTGTTTTCGTTTGCAAATATATTCAGATTTTTTCACTTAAAGTATTGCTGTCAAAATTATTGTCAACAAAAAACTTTGTCTCAAGTTATTTCATTTATTACATTCCCAGATAAAACTTCGCAAGCGATATAAAACACTTACACCGTGTATTTTATTTATCGGCTTTTTAGCCGGAAATAAAATATACGGTGACCGCTCTGCCCTATTAAAAAAGCTATAAAAGCCACACCAAGGTAGAGTTATCAAAAACGTCTTGATGTGGCTTTTTTTGCTTTTGGGGTGATTTCTTTATTTAATCTGAAGACCTACAATTATACCAATATAATATTTATTTCCTTTTATTTAACCCGAACTGTAAACCCATTTGCCAATACCAATTAAAACTATTCGTTGGTGTTGTTATGAAACTTGCTGTTTCATCATGATTGTACCGAACTCCTGTACCAATATAAAAGGTTTTAAACCAATAAAAGCGGAGACCTAAATCAGAATGAAAATCCTTAAACGAACTAAAATGATTGAAAGAATTTCCAAACGATAGATTTACCTCAGTAGCAGTATTATTAGCATCGTTTCGCGATACAAAATATCCAAGTCCCAACGAACCTCCAAAAAAATGTTCGTACTGTTTTAAATCAGTTTGTTGTAAAAGTTTATCTTCTAAACCTACTTTTATATTTAGGTTTTTATTTACAGAATATATACCCGTTACTCCACTTGTATACGATGCTATATTTGCAGGACTCAGTGGAACCGTAAGAAAATCAGTATGAATACCATAAGCAAATGATGAAACTTTTTCTTGTGCATAACAGGATAAAGTCGTTGTAATAAATACAGCAATAATTAGATTTTTAATTTTCATATAGAAATAATTGTTTTTTAGTTGTCATGTGGAACTCGTCTCGTTTAGGTGTGACGAATTCCACATGACTATATATTATGTCAATTGATATTTACCAGCCACACATTTTCGCAGCAATATAAGATAATACTGCAGCAGAAGCAGCTACACCTCCAGGTCCTGGTGGTACATATACTGGAACTGTACCTACAGTTATTATTCCACCGGCAAAGAAGCCTAGAACAGCACCAACGGCATCTGCACCAGATACAAATGCCAATTTTTTCCAAAAGTTCCAAGTAACTGGTCCAGAGGCATTGTATTTGCCTAATATCGCTACATGACTACTTTGATTAAACTCACCGTTCCAAAGTATCATAGATCCCTTTAAAACCTCAGCTCCAGAAAAAACTTCCTCAATATCTGATAGTGTAGCATTTGTATCAGATATTAATTGATTTTGGATGTCATTTATACGTTTTGTTTTTTCAGGGATTATTAAACTATCATTTTGTAATACTTCATCAATTAAATTTAGATACTTCTCTGAAATTTTAGAATTTGCATATGAAGCTAAAGTCACTTGCTCACTACTTAAATCTACTGTCGGAATACTGTCGGAAGTCTGTTTGATTTTTTGTAAACTAGCTGGTAATTTATTGCCTGTCAAAATAACTGGCTTAACGCCTGTAACTTCATTAATTACATCCAGCATTTCGTTTACATCCAGAGTCGCATTTAAGTTATTTGTACTCTTTACTTTTTTGAATAACTTTGTTATTCTCAACCGCTAACATTGCAGAAACTAATGAATCATGTGCTTGAGATAACGCAATTGATTTTGCTTTTATTTGTTCAATACTTGATGTTTGTTTTGATTCAGCTACTTCATTTTTATTACAAGAAATCAAACCAAATACAGCAATAACTAAAATATAAAATATTCTTTTCATAAATTTTAATTGTTTTCGAATACTCCGAATTCTTTATTTTTTCTCGAAGTATTCAGTTTGTAAACTTTTTATTTTTAAACACTGTTTTTTGCCAAATGATTTATTGGCTTTCGAGAGTATATAATGTTCTTTTTCTTTCCCTCGCATAGTTTTCTGTATCTTGTATTTAATGTATACCTTTGTGGTCTCTTTTCTTTTTTAGTTTGGGAGCGGGCGGAAGTCGGTTAAGTTGCGCTAACATATCTATAACCGACTCCGCCTTTTGTATTGCTCATTTGTTTCCTTTCCTTAAGAAGCCGGATTGGGAGTGAAGTCTTCACCCCACTATCATAGCACTCACCACTGTACTCCATGGTCCGGTTTCACCTTTGCGGTTTACCCAGCGTAGCCAGTACCAGGCTATTTTGCCGACTTTATTAGCATCAAACTTTACTACAAAAGGAGATGCAGAGCATGTTCCCTGAAAATTCATTTCTTCTACGCTTTTAGGTGCTTCGCCATCTGCTTTAAGGTAAATTTCGCATCCGGTTACGCCTTCTGGCTTGGCATTACTGTGCGCTGAGGCTTGGTCGTAAAAAGAAATGGTATGCTGCAAACGTACGGAGAAATCAACAGATCCTACCGGAAAAGATTCTGGAGCCGGAACTAGTGTGTGACTATTAGAGCGTACGGTTACACCCATTCGTACGCGGTCGGCATCTGTCACTTTCGGGTTACGTACCAGCCATTGTTGCACCGTATCACGAATTGCTTTGGTAAAATCATCACCAGCTTCGTTTTTAGTAATCACATCGGCTGCGGTACGGTTTTGTTTGTTGCTTGCTTTTTCATAGGCAGCAGTCCAGCGAGCTTGAATAGCTTTTAATGAAGTAATTACGTCTGCGGGAATGCCCCATGCAGTAGCATTTTCTGATAAAATGTCAATCAGATTAATTTGCCAAATATTAAATTCGGCATCTGTTTTTGGAATGTAATCAGCCATAGTTTTTAATTTTAATGGTAAATATAAAGGTTGTAAATTGCTAATTATTATATATTTATATTTTATTCGCTAACAATATCACATGTTCTAAGAATATGTTCTTAAACTTTCAGAATATATTCTCAAGCTTTCAGAATATGTTCTCTAACTTTCAGAATATATTCTCAAACTTTCAGAATGTATTAGTTTTTTTCGCGTGTATATAATCTTGCTTTGAGAATATATTCTCAAACTTTGCGACGTTATTCTAAAAGTTTCCGTGTATATAACTTTTTATCGGGGATATATTCGCAGCGTAAAATAATATATACGGAAAGCTCGGGAATATATTCGGAAACTTTAAGTATCTATTTATTTTCTAAAATAATATATTCGCAAAGCAGGATAAGTCGGCAATAATATTTCAGAATCTAAATTATGAGCACAAACATACATATACACATTAAAAAAAATATCGCATTTTATAAAATGCGATATTTATTTCAATAAAGTTCAAGTAGGAAGTTGATATTTGGCGTATGATACTGATTAAATTCAAGGTATATTCAGTTGAATTTCTGATATTTATATCCATTCTATAACACAAAATTATAAAAGAGAAACATTGTGTTAAAGTTTTTGTAAAACAGCAATTGGTGGAGTGTAAATTTTATAGCATTTTATAAAATGCTACAAAGCAAGCAACATTATTCGTTTTCTACGCTTCGGTGTCTTTATCGTGTTGCTTTCGATAAGCATTGGGAGAAATAGAATAAACTTTGTCGAAAGCCCTGTAAAACGAACTGGGTGAACCAAAACCACATTCCAGTGCTATTGTTTCCATTTTTTTACGTTGTTTACTTTTATCCTGCAAGTAAATAAGAGCTTCATTGAGTCTGTATTTATTGATAAAATCGGCAAAAGACATTTTACCATGAGAATTGAGCAAATTAGAGAGATGATGTACAGGTATATTGGTTTGCTCAGCTAACGAGCGTAATGAACAATTCTCATCCGTGTATGGTTTACAAGTATCCATATATACAGTAAGAGTTTTCCAGTAACTCGCAGCCTGAGTTTCACTAATTTGATAAGAAATTTTCTTTTCTTCCATCTTTTCAGTATCCATAGAGCCAATTTTAAGAGCTGTCATGATAAACAGAAAAATAAAATCAATATTCATCGCTGTCTGTCCTATAAAAATGCTGGTTCGCTCATTGTTTATAAAAAAACAAACAGGTAATGATATGAGTATAATAATGATATTGGCTAACAAAAATAGTCTGACCCATGTAATATCGGTTCTAAAACCATTCTTCTCAATATAAATAGATACTTTTTTTTGATTTCTTACGGCTTGATAACTAATAATCAGGTAAAAAATAATTTGTAGATACAATACAGTATTGATGATGGTCATTTCCATACTGCCGGAATAAAAATCATGTATCAGCCAGTTTATTCTGTCAGCAACAGCTCTAAGAGAAAATATCAAATTAAATATCAGACAAGGAAGGAAGGGTATTAAATGCAAGAGCTTACTCCAACGAATAAACTTTACGGGTCGGTTTAGCAACGATAAAACATAGAAATATAAACACGGACTCATCAACATCAATAATAATGCATCGAGGGGGAGGTAATAGGAGAGATAGGATGTGTTATTGGTTTGAACAAAATCAAGATGTAGGTAAACAAGTTCGCTGTATGCAGCAATTAACAGGAAAAGCACACCCAGAAAATTATTCGATCTTTTATTGGGTGAAGGTTTTATAAACAGAATAAAAGCAAGTATTAAAAATAACAGACTGGTTGATAAATTGAGATATTTGGTTTCCATAAAATAATTTAGGTTGACTGTCTCTTGAAATAATTTTCAAAAATAAATAATTTATTTAGATTGTGAAAACTAAACCGTATAAAATTAACTATTAATAGTTAACGTAATAATTTATTAATATTTTCCTGTGAGATAAATTTACAATTGCATTTCTGTTGATTAAGAAAAATAATTTATCTGGTAATTAAGAATCATAGAAATTAAGTGTCTTATTGAACTGGTATTTTGTCTTGTCTTAAAAAAAATGTCTAAATTAAATGAGTCTATCGTGTTGGAAATAATTTCTTTTGTCTTAATTTTAGTTTCAGAGTTTTGGATTTATTTCTCCAGTAATATGGTTGGTTTCTTTGCTAATTACTTGTCGTATTGCACTATCGTCTTTTTTTGTAGGCTTGCAGGTAACGATTAGGCTATGGTGGCACGAAACGCACAAACTTTTCAAGCCGCTAAACCCTGTCGGAGTGCCGACCATAGGCGTTTGTTAGGGGCTGGCTTTTCTTTCTTACATTTTCAAAACAATTTAATAAAATAATATGGCATTAAGATTCAACAAAGTTTTAGTAAACACGAGAGAGAGTGACCACTATTGCACTCCAAAAGATTTTTACGACAAAGTAAATAAAGAGTTTAAATTCGATTTTGACCCTTGTCCGCTCAGGTGTGATACATTCAATGGTTTAGAAGTTGAATGGCACGGAAATGTATATGTAAATCCGCCTTACTCACACGTTGAAGCATGGATTGAAAAAGGCATTAATGAAATTCAAAAAGGTAACGCAAAAAAAATTGTTTATTTAATTCCGCTTAGAACTGATAGCTGGTACTGGCACAATAAAATACTTGCTTTTTCAAAAGAAGTTCGTTTAGTTCGTGGTCGTTTACGTTTTGGCGATAAAAAAGACCTTGCACCGTTTGGAGTTGCTTTAATCGTTTTTGACGAGTTACTAAACGGA
The DNA here is from genome assembly GCA_037134195.1 of Paludibacter sp. Lineage (GTDB taxonomy): Bacteria > Bacteroidota > Bacteroidia > Bacteroidales > Paludibacteraceae > Paludibacter. Next base: position 16,074 of record JBAXMR010000030.1, read on the forward strand.
GAAGCAAAACTACTTTCATACGAGGCACGGTGTGTTTCTTAAGCTTGCCCCTAACACCATAGTGTTTTATTCATCGTTTTCGTGCACAAAAATTAATTAAAAGTTACAAAATTTCCAACAAAAACAAAATTTATTTAATGCACTGACGAAAATGGTGAATAAAACAGAGTTGAACTGGACCGATTGCTATGGGAGAAGTATAGAAAGTAGTGGTATTTTGTGTTCGTTATGTGGTCTAAAAGATTGTTAGTTGTTCGTTTTATGAGCATTTTAATTTGTTTGACATTAATTTCACGACACAAAAAAAGCCCTGATAAACAGGACTTTAATGTGTTTTTGTGATTGATTTTGGCAGTTAAAGATTATTAATTATTTGCCGATACAGAATTTTCCAAAAATATTTCCAAGTATCTCATCGTTAGATATTTGTCCTGTTATTTCACCGAGAAAATGCATACATTCACGGATGTCCTGCGAAAGGAAATCGCCGGAAATGCCGGAATCTAATCCTGTTATCACACGATTGATAGCTTTTTGAGCATTTTGAAGGGCTTCGAAATGACGGACATTGTTGACAACCACGTCACCCGGATGAATTTCGGGAAGTTGGGCTGCTTCAACTAAGGCTTTTTGCAGTTTGTCGGTATTTATTTTATTTCGTGCTGAAATATAAATTCTTTCTCCTTCAAATTGTCCAAAAAGTTCACCTAGAACTTCGCGTTCATCTTCAGCAATTTTGTCTATTTTATTGAATACCAGAATAATTTTCTTTCCTTCAGCACGTTTGGCAATTCGGTCGGTAAGCCATTCAATATGTTCGCTAACCTGTGTACAGTCAATCAGCCAGAGCACAATCGAAGCCTGTTCAATTTTCTGATAGGTTCGCTCGATGCCCATGTTTTCAACTTTATCCTTTGTATTGCGGATGCCGGCTGTGTCAATAAAGCGGAAAGAAATACCATTTATATCAACAGAATCTTCAATTGAATCGCGTGTTGTTCCATGAATATCTGAAACAATGGCTTTTTCTTCATTCAACAATAAATTGAGTAAAGTAGATTTTCCAACATTCGTTTCACCAACCAAAGCTACCGGAATTCCATTTTTCAGCGCATTTCCCACACGGAATGAGTCAGCAAGCCGGGTAATTAGTTCGCTGATTTCGGTAGCGAGTTTTTTTAATTTCGAACGGTCGGCAAATTCCACATCTTCTTCCGTAAAATCGAGTTCCAGTTCCACCAGTGAAACAAAATCAAGTAATTGGGTACGGAGTTTCACCAATTCATTCGAAAATCCACCCCGCATTTGGTTTAAAGCCATGCGGTGTGAAGCGGCTGAGGTAGAAGCAATTAAATCAGCCACTGCTTCGGCCTGCGATAAATCCATTTTGCCATTCAGAAAAGCCCGTTGAGTGAATTCGCCGGGTTGAGCCAATTTACAGCCATTTTCCAATAAGAGCTGCAAAATATGTTGTTGGATAAAAACGGAACCGTGACACGAAATTTCCACCACGTCTTCTCCGGTAAATGAATGGGGAGCTTTGAAAACGCTTACCAGCACTTCGTCCACAACTTCAGCTGATTGGTCTACAATTCTTCCAAATCGGATGCTGAAAGGTTTTTGTGTGTTCAGGCTGTTCTTTTTAGTCTTAGGCACAAAAATCGTATCGCAGTTTTTTACTGCATCAGTCCCCGATACACGAATAACAGCAATTCCTCCAATTCCGGGAGCAGTTGATATGGCAGCTATGGTTGACATTTTAAATTAATAATTATCAATGAATAATTAATAGTTAAATTCGATCTAAAACTATTTGAACAAGATTTTCAATATAGGGTTTGTAATCGGTAGTTGCAGCTTCCACCCGACGATTGGCAATGATGCAACATACTGTCATCGCTTTGTGTCCCATGAGTTTGGATAATCCGGCAATGGCAGATCCTTCCATTTCGTAATTGGTGATTTTATATTTCCCGTAACGGAAACTCTCAATTTTATTATTTAAATCAATATCGGCTAAATCAATGCGCAGCACACGTCCCTGCGGACCATAAAACCCATTGGCCGAAATGGTTACGCCACGCAACATGTCATCTTTTCCAATCCGATTCACTAATTCTTCATCAGCATCAACCACATAAGGGGCAGCCAGTTGCGGATTCCAAACCAAATGTTTTTTCATGGCATCTTCAAAAGCTAAATCGCTCACCGAATCACGTCCGGCATAGAAATTCAACATTCCATCAAAACCGATAGATTTTTCTGAAATCAGAAAACTTCCCAGTGGAATTTCAGGTTGCATACCACCTGATGTCCCAATTCGAACAATGGTCAGTTGGTGAAAATCAGTTTTTTCTGTTCTTGTCTGAAAATCGATGTTTGATAATGCATCTAATTCATTCACAACTATATCGATATTGTCGGTACCAATTCCGGTTGAAATTACTGAAATGCGTTTACCTTTGTAAGAACCTGTTATGGTATTGAATTCGCGGCTCGAAACGGAACATTCCTGTGTGTCGAAATAGGCCGCTACCAGTTCAACCCGTCCAGGATCACCAACCAGTATTACGTTATCAGCCAGTTGTTCGGGTTTCAGATGAAGGTGAAAAATGCTTCCATCGCTGTTAATAATAAGTTCGGATGGCGGAAAATGCTTCATAATCTTTAATTTAATAATTAACTTTATTTCTTTTGAGAGAACTACAAATATACTTCTTTTTTGAATCTAAACTTCAATTGGACCTATTTAGTTTAGTTTTTTGCAAAAAAAAACCGGAGTGATTTGCTCCGGTTTTCCTAAAATGATTGTTTATCTGATTAATAGCGATAATCTTTTAATTGTTCCTGAAGTCGTTTACGTGCAAGGAATATACGACTTTTAACTGTACCAATGGGCAATTTCATATATTGAGCTATTTCTTCGTATTTAAAACCCTGAATGTGCATTGAGAACGGTACACGATATTCATCGGCAAAAGAAGCTATTGTGTTTGATATTTCGCCAATGGCATAAGAACCTTCGGGACTGTCGAAACCTGAATTTTGAGGCAAATTCAAATGATGAAGGTCTTCCGTTTTGTCAACAACTGTTTGATTTCTAACGATTTTGCGATAATTGTTAATGAATATATTCTTCATAATAGTCAGAACCCAACCTTTAAAATTTACATCATTAGTGAATTTTTCCTGATTGTCTAATACTTTCAGGGTGGTGTCCTGCAAAAGATCTTCAGCGTCATCGCGGTTAAGAGTAAGTGAGAAAGCAAAATTGCGCATGTTGCTTTGAAGTGCAACTAAATCATTTTCAAATTGAACGTTTTTCATAAAGCTGTAGTTTTACATGTGTGAGTAAATAAAACTTAGTAACCGATAATATTACCAAGCGAGATAATAATTATCTAAACGAATTTATTTTTGAAAAAACTTTCTTGTTTTTAGAAACAAGTATTTGATTGTCAGTTGTCTATACTGAAGAATATAAAGAAAAGAGCTCTTTCGAAATCAATTACATTAGATTTTCACGACAAATATAGATGTTTTTTTTTTAATGGTTCACTATTTATTGAAAAATGATTAACTATATAAATATAGATTTTCTCTATATTGTTGATTGTTTTTGTATGTAATTGTATTTCAATTGTTTAATGTTGAAAATAAAAAAACCTCAGAATTAGTTCCTGAGGTTGGTATTACAGCAATAAATAAAATCTATGACATAAAAAATTTAAATATGTTTTTCGGCACAATAGGACGATCGAACTAACGGAGCACTTTCCACAATGCGAAATCCTTTTTTTAGTCCAATTTGTTTATATTCTTCAAATTTTTCAGGGCAAATGTACTCTGTAACTGCTAAATTCTTTCGGGAAGGTTGCATATATTGACCTATTGTCAGAATTTCACAACCGTTTGTCAATGCATCATCCATGAGTTGCAGAACTTCTTCTTCCGTTTCACCAAGTCCAAGCATGATGCCGGTTTTTGAAACTAAAGGACTGTCCGAAATATGTTTAATCACCTTCAGACTGGTGCGGTATTTAGCTTTGGTTCGGATCAGCGGAGTTAATCGTTCAACCGTTTCCAGGTTATGGGATATAATATCAGGTTTTTCGGCAATAATCAGATTTATCAACTCCATTTTACCATCAAAATCGGGAATCAATACTTCAAGTGTTGTTTCGGGATTTACTTTTTTGATGGTTCGGATAGTTTCAGCCCAGTGAGCAGCTCCGCCATCGGGCAAATCATCCCTGTCGACCGAAGTTACAACAGCATGTTTCAGGTTCATAATCCTTATTGATTCTGCAATATTTGCGGGTTCAAGTGGGTCGAGTGGGAGTGGAAACCCTGATAAAGTATTGCAAAATTTGCAGCTTCGGGTACAGATTTCACCTGCAATCATAAATGTGGCTGTACCTTTATTCCAGCACTCGCTCATATTGGGGCATCTGCCACTCGAACAGATGGTATGAAGTTTGTTATTCTTTACAATCTGACTAATTTTCGTGTAATTTTCACCACTCTGAAGTTGGGTTTTAAGCCATTCAGGTTTTCGTAGGTATGTCATAGTTATATATTGGTTCAATTTTGCGGGCAAAAGTACAAAAGAAATTTTAAACCTGTCAGTTTTTGATGCTAATAATGCTTTTTATTAATTCCTTAAGCTGAATTAAAACAAACCGTCCCGAAATAGTTTTTATCTTTGCACTCTGTTTCAAATTTTTTTAAATAAATGATTTTTTTTCGACTAAATAAATCTCAGGTTTTGGCAGCAGGTATCACCGTGTTGGTGAATGTTGCTATTTTATCACTGTTGTTTATAAGTCCAGGAAGCAACTTTCTTTCAACTTCTAAAAACGATTCAGAAGAAGATATGGCTATACAGTTTCAGATGTTGGAACAACTTAGTTTGCCACCAGCACAACCACAAAAAACTCAAACCGTTTCGGTAAAATCTACTCAGACAAAAGTTTATGAAAAAACAGCTGACGAATCGGAGGACAGATCTAGCGAATCAGAAGAAGAAGCTTTGCCACCAATGAAAGATACAGTAATGATGACTGAAATTAAAAAGGTTATAGAGGATATTAAAATTAATGTACCTCAAGATTCTACAATTTTCAAACCTGATATTATTGCACTTCAAAACATTATTCCGACAAAAGTTGCTGCAAAGAAAGATGAATATCAAAATGCATACGAAAATGCTAAATTTTATAACAGTAATTACCGGATGATTAAAAATATCCGTTTCCTTTATCCTTATGTATTGAAAGTGAAACAGGTTGTTAGTGATATGAATACTCAGTTGACTTTAATAAAAGATGATCAGGAAAAACGAAAACTGATAAAAAAAACCGAGAAAGAACTTTTCTCCCAATTTGAAAAAGATGTACGAAAAATGTCGTATTCGCAAGGAAAAATTCTGTTGAAACTCATTGCCCGTGAGACCAACGAAACTGCATACAGTCTGATAAAAACATACAAAGGAGGCTTACCTGCCGATTTTTGGTATACAGTTGGGATGGTTTTTCAGGAAAATCTGAAAACAAAGTATGATTCGCTGGGTGAAGATGCTATGCTCGAAAAAGTAGTGAAGAAATACAAAAATGGTGAATTGAAAAATTAAAGAGTCCGAAACAATCTGTTACGGACTCTTTTGTATTAGTCATTTTCTATTCGTTTAATTTTACCTTTATACTCCTGTTTCACCAGTAGTGGTACCGATTCAACCATTACATTGCTGGTATCCAAACCGTACGATTTTATATCAGTAATTCCAAGGTTTTTGATGATATTGTAAAGCGTCATTGTAAACTTTTCTCTGAATTTTGTTCCAAAATCAAAGTTGTATATCCTGTGAATAATTATAAAACGGAAATCGCCCGGAATATTATTTTTTTGCAGTGATGGATAATGACTTGTCAGTTCAAACTCTTTGCTGGCAACCAAATCTTCAACAATCTGCCTGAAATACATATTAATAAGAGGCTGTACACGGAATCCAAGGCGGATATTCACCCGAAATAATGTTCCCGGAATAAGTTCCTCAAAAGTATATTCAAAAGTGGTTGGATCGTCCAAATGGTCGATATGTAACAACCAGTAATGATCGGCTCTTTTAGGTTGTTTATTTATAATTGAGTAAATAATTTTACCTTCAATATCTGTTTTTTTGTTGGCTTTACTTAGATAAACCAGGTTTGTTGCATATTTCGAGATGGTTAAATCATTTTTTATATCAGCCAATATTTTATAATACGATTCGATTTTAAAGAACTGCATGTGGCTGTTTTTGATTTTTCGGGCATTAAACCAGATTAACATCACGGTGGCTATAACCCCTGCAATAAGTATTGTAGCCCAACCACCATGCAGGAATTTAAACATATTGGCAGTGAAAAACGACAATTCTATGGTGAGGAAAACTGCCATGAAAGGAATAATAAAAAACGGTTTAATCTTATTCATTTTCAGGTAGAAACCAAGCAGGAAGGTAGTCATCATCATGGTAATGGTGATTGACAGACCATAAGCCGCTTCCATATTACTGGAGTTCTGAAAAAACAAAATCATAATAACACAAAACACAAAAAGGAATGAATTCACAAACGGTATATACAACTGACCTTTTACATGTGTAGGATATTTGATTTTCTGACGTGGCCAGAAATTCAGGCTCATTGCTTCACTGAAAATGGTGTATGATCCACTAATAAGTGCCTGACTGGCAATAATAGCTGCCGCTGTAGCCATTATTACGCCGAAGAATAAAAAGCTTTGGGGCATAATAGTGTAAAACGGATTTGTTTCTTCAGCCAGATTGTTGATATGTGTCAGTACCCACGCACCTTGTCCAAGATAGTTCAGAATTAGTGTAACCTTAACAAATATCCAACTAATGCGGATGTTATTAATACCACAGTGACCTAAATCGGAATATAGTGCTTCTGCACCGGTAGTACAAAGGAAAACTGCACCCAAAATCAGAAACCAATTAGGATAATTTACAAGCAAATTGATGGCATAATAGGGATTAAATGCTTTCAGAATAAGTGCGTATTGAGTAATTTGCATAAAACCCAATACCCCGAGCATGGTAAACCATATCACCATTATTGGCCCAAATGAGTTCCCGATAGCTTTTGTGCCGAACTGCTGTACGAAGAATAAAACGGCAATAATGATAATACTAATAGGTACAACGGGCGTTGACGGGTTTATCCCTTTTAACCCCTCAATAGCCGAAACTACTGTTATGGCAGGAGTTATGATACCATCGGCAATCAATGTACTTGCACCGATAATTGCTACAGCATACAGCCATTTTTTCTTATTTTTCCGAATAAGTGCGTAAAGTGCCAGAATTCCACCTTCACCATTATTGTCGGCTCGAAGAGTAATTAATACATATTTTACCGTGGTTTGAAGCGTCAGTGTCCAGATTATACACGAAATTGCACCGATTATGTAATTAGCATCAATGTGTCCCTTATTTGCGCCCAGAATGGCTTTCATTACATAAAGGGGCGAAGTACCAATATCGCCATAAACAATTCCCAGCGTGATAATTACGCCAATCATGCTGAACTTGCTGATATGGTTGTGATGGTGGTTTGAGTCCATTAGTTTATTGTTTTGGATGGAATTTTTCTAAATCGCTGACAAAAGTACATAAAGATTTTATAAAGATTGTCATATTGCACTTCTTTTTGTTTTGTATGATTCAAAATGATTTTAAATTGATTGAATGTGTATCATAATAGTATGATAATATAATAAAATATGATATATTACTGCTATTTTGTAAAGTGGAACAACATTATGATTTTAAATTCCTTATTGAAATTCATGTTGTTTTCTTATTATTGGATTTAAAAACAGTGTAAATCTTTATAATTTCTTTATGAAGGGTGACTGCTGACAAAGAAACAATGATTTCAAATTCAAGTACACAATGCATAGTCTAGCATTGCACAAAACATAATGCATTGCTCAAAAAGATAGATTTCAGCAATCGATAGGGCATATTTCAGTTATCAAAAACATATATAATACCCGGCATTGTTACTATAAATTAATCAAAATATGCGCCCTGTAAGGGCAAAATAACAATATTGCCCTTACAGGGCGCATGTCGTTTTTCATTTTTTTATACCCAAGGCGTTGCCATTGGGCTTGAATATATTAGCACTTCGTGGCGAATATTGGGATACTTTTGATTTTGTCCACTAAAAACTTACTTACAATTGCTTAAAATTCAACAATAATATACATCTAGTAGTGCGGTCTAAACGCCTATACCAATAAAATAAAATACCCGTGATGTCGGGATTTAATGCTTTAATTAACAGATATTGAAAATCAAAATAGGATATCACACACTGTGATATCCTATTCGACAAACAATATCTTACAATAGAATCAGACTGATTTTGCTACATATGAACATCATGGAGTCCTGTATCAATATTGTTCAATTTGAACAGTGAAACTTTGCTCCAGTCATCATTTGGGTCAATATTGCCAGGCACATATTCTCTAGATATGGTCGTTTCATTTTTCGGAACAATTTTACATCTATAATCTATGGTTCCATCAGGTAATATGGCATATTCTTTTACCCCATCCACTGCAGGGATGTATTTGAGAGTTGCATAAGTATTCCAACCTGAATTTTCTGAAGGGGGTTCGCCGAATTTTGTGCACATTTGTTTCATCAACACCCCGTCAGCTGTTGGTGCAACTTTATAACGAATATAATTAATTCCTCCAAAAGGAGAAAGGTCATTTGATATACCATCAAATACCAGCGTATCTTTTGTAGAGAGTTCTTCATTTATTGCTAATTTTAAGTCAGTATTATAAAAATTATCGTGATAACCAAATTGGATAACGTCGCCGTTTTTGATTACATCAGACACTTGGATACTGGAAGCCAGTTTTACTACAGGAATCCCCAATTGGGTAAACATATCTGCAAGATGTTTGGCTACTGTTGTCTGTCCGGTTGTAATCGAATCGGTGGCAATACCATAAGTATTCGGCTTAGCTACAGAATCATTCGAATAATGAAGACTATTTGCAATTTTAATTTCACTTTTGGGATCACAGCCGCTTATCAGTAAGGGACTCCCGGTGGCTAACGCTATGACACCGAGTCTCAAAAGGCGTTTATACATAGAGCGGGAGATGGTTAACTTTGACCCACGAAATATGCTGTCGGTATCTTTTCTTTTCCCTAAGCTTGCTGAACTATTTGATGATTTCGTTTTCATGGGTTGTTAACCTACTTGTTTGTATAAACAATTAACTCTGCAAAGATATAAAAGATGTACAAATAATACAATATTTACCGTTAATAATTTGATAAAAAAGAACCAGTTTGGTGAAGCATAAAAATTGAAGTTGAATGTTCGGCGAAGTCTCCAAACTTTGTCATAGACGAACACCATAGCCGTCAAGCTAAGAAAAATACAATTGGGTAATTGCCTTGTTTTCGGGCTGAAAGCCCATTATATTCTATCCCAATGGCAATGTCCTGAAAGGACAACGCCTTGGGTTAAATAGAAAAAATAATTTGCGCCCTGAATTGAAAATCGGCGTAGCCAAAGGGGAAAATAAAAATGTAATGCCTATGTTTTCAATGCTTTATGCTGCGCTTTCAGGGCGAAAACTCATCTTTTACATTTCAACTCAGGGCGTTGCCCTGAGCTAGTATATAGCAGGCTTTCAGCCTTTTTAATACCTTAGCTTGACGGCTATTGCCGGACACTATGCCCTTACATCAGGAGAAAAAATCTTACGCTACAGCGAACGCAGGATTTTACTTTTGTTGATAGATTATTAAATCTCCATTAAAAAATAGATAACAATGATAACTATTCTATTATTATAACTACTTTTGTAGTCGCTTTGGTGAAATAAAATGGAAAATGTTCAAAATGACATATTAAAAGAGCCTGTTGGTCGCATTATGGCTAAGATTGGTAAACTTTATCAGGCTAATTTGAATGCTGAGCTAAGTCATTTGGATATTGACCGTTCGTTTTATCCATTGTTGCTGATTGAATCCCGAAATGGCATGACTCAGCAGGAATTAGCTCGTGAATTATCCTGCGATAAGGTTCAGGTGGTGCGAATCATTGATTATCTTTCCAAACATGGATACGTTCAGCGGGTGCAAAACCTGACTGATAAACGAAAATACGAATTGACTATTACCGAAAAAGCAAGTTCACTTATTCCCGAAATCAGAGAAGTTATTGACAATACGTCGGCTATTGCCTTCAAAGGATTATCGAAAAAGCAAGTGGACGAACTTTACTCTATTCTCAATATTTTAGAAATCAACTTATTATCAAAATAAAATCAGTTCAAATGAAAAAAAGAACAATATGGATTGCCGTGGTTTTTGTACTGTTGGCAGCGTTGTTTCTCAAAGTCGGATTCAGCAAACCGGCTGACAAAGAAAAGGCAAAAAAGGAAAAACCACAAAAGAAAGTAGCTGCATACATTGTAAAACCATCGTTATTAATTGATGAAATATCGGTTTCGGGTTCGTTGCAGGCATTTGAAACGGTGGATTTGAAAAACGAAGTAGCCGGAAGAGTGGTTTCAATCAATTTACCTGAAGGCAAATTTGTAAAAAGCGGTACTTTGCTGGTAAAGCTTTTCGATGAGGATTTGCAGTCAACGTTGAAGAAACTACAATCACAACTGGCTATCCAACAGCAGATTTACAAACGTCAGTCGGAACTGATTAAGGTGAATGGTATCAGTCAAAACGATTATGACCTAACCGGATTGCAACTAAATTCACTAAAAGCTGATATTGAGGTGGAAAAAACGCTGATTCGTAAAACCGAAGTTCGAGCGCCTTTCGACGGCGTTATCGGTTTACGAAATGTGAGTGTTGGAGCAATAGTAACGCCTTCCACCATGCTGGCAACCATTCGTACTGCAAATAAACTGAAACTTGATTTCTTTGTTCCTGAAAAATATTCTTCTGAAATTCATCAGGGCATGAAAGTAAAATTCAGTCTGTCGAATAGCGATAAACTCTTTGATGCCACCGTTATGGCTACCGAGCAGGGAATTGACGATGCTACCCGCAACCTGAAAGTTAGAGCAGTCGTAAATGGTCAGTCCAACCAATTATTGGCCGGTGGTTTTACTAATGTTCAACTCCGTATGCGCGAAAACAACAATGCTTTGATGATTCCAACTCAGGCCATCATTCCGCAGGAAGAAAATAAAATAGTAATTGTTGCACGTGATGGAAAAGCCAAATTCATTAAAGTAAAAACCGGTGTAAGAAAGTCCTCCACTGTGGAGATTACAAAAGGAATTGAGGTTGGTGATACCATTGTAACTTCCGGTTTACTTTTCCTGAAAGAAGGAGCAAAATTAACCTATTCTACAGTTAAATAACATGACCATATCCGATATTGCACTAAAACGGCCTGTTGGCTCTATTGTGCTCAGCCTTTTGATAATTTTGCTGGGTGTGGTTGGCTATAATTTTCTGGCTGTGCGACTCTATCCGGCAATAGATCCGCCGGTAATTACCGTTCAGACATCCTACACCGGTGCCAATGCCGAAGTGGTGGAATCACAGATTACCGAACCGCTTGAAACTACCATTAACGGTATTGAAGGGGTAAAATCAATTACTTCACAATCGGCGCTGGGCATAAGTTCAATTACCGTTGAGTTTGAGCTGGGTTCCGATCTGGAAAAAGCAGCCAATGATGTACGTGATAAAGCATCTCAAGCCACCCGAAGTCTGCCTCAGGATTTGGATGCACCGCCAACAGTTACTAAAGCCGATGCCAACAGTGACCCAATGATTATGGTTGCCGTTCAGAGTAACACCATGAATCCACTGGAAATGAGCGATTATGCCGAAAATGTGTTGCAGGAAAAACTGCAAACCATTCCCGGAATAAGTTCCATCATGATATTTGGTCAGCAAAAACCTGCTATGCGTTTATGGTTAAATCCGGCTAAAATGGTTGCTTACAATCTTACTGCTTCGGATATTGATGCAGCATTGTCCAAAGAAAATGTGGAAATGCCGGGTGGAAAAATCAGAGGAAACTACACCGAACTAACTATAAAAACCCGTGGACGATTGATTACTGAAGACGACTTCAACAACATGATTATCAAGCAAACCGAAAATCAGGTGGTGCGCTTGAGAGATATTGGTGAAGCCACGCTTGGTCCTCAAAATGAAGAATCGGGTGCTAAGATAAATGGAAAAAATGGGGTAATGCTTGCATTGGTGCCACTTCCGGGTGCAAATGACATTCAGATTGCAGATGAGTTTTACAAACGGTTGGATCAGATTAAAAAGAACCTACCGAAAGGAGTGGAACTGAATATTGCCCGTGATAAATCAATTTTTGTACGTCAATCTGTAACCGATGTGGTTGAAACTTTGCTTATTGCTATTTTTCTGGTGGTAATTATCATTTTCCTGTTTTTCCGAAACTGGATTATTGCACTCCGACCATTGCTGGATATTCCGGTGTCGCTAATCGGAACTTTCTTTGTGATGTACATTTTTGGTTTTTCGGTGAATGTACTTACATTACTGGGAATCGTACTTGCCACCGGACTGGTAGTGGATGATGGTATTGTAGTCACAGAAAATATCTTTAAACGCATTGAAGCGGGCATGGATAAGTGGAAAGCCGCTTTTGAAGGAACACGTGAGATTTTCTTTGCCGTGGTTTCTACTTCGCTGACTCTGGCTATCGTGTTTGTACCGGTAATCTTTTTGCAGGGTTTCACGGGTCGTCTGTTTCGCGAATTTGGAATTGTGGTGGCTTGTGCGGTATTAATTTCTGCAGTGGTATCGCTGACTCTGACACCGGTTCTGAACGTTATTTTGGGTGGTTCAGGAACACATCATTCAAAATTCTATGTTGCCAGTGAACCATTTTTTGTGGGTATGGAAAACAAATACCGACGATATCTGGCTTTTTTTATTCAGAATAAATGGATTTCGTTTGCTATTGTAGGAATGTGTATTTTGATGATTTTTACCTTATCCAAAGTGCTGAATTCTGAATTAGCTCCACTGGAAGATCACAGTTACATTCGAACTTCAATAACAGCTCCTGAAGGTACTGAATACGGCACTACTTCCGCTTTAATAGATAAACTTGCTCAATTAAATATAGATTCCATTCCGCAATCAGGTTACGTCTTGGCGCGTTATGGAGGTGGAAATGGAAGTTCAGCTGTGAATACAGGTTTTGTGCTTAATTTTCTGACTGATGCTTCTGAACGTATGGTTTCACAACAAAAAGTTTACGATAAATTATCTAAGTTGTATGGTAAAAATGCTGATGCCCGGGTTATTGCAGTTCAGGAACCTACCATTTCGACCGGAAATTCAAGAAGTTTGCCGGTTCAGTTTGTAATACAAAACATTGATTTTGAAAAACTACGTGAGGTGTTGCCAAAGTTTTTGGATGAAGCTCAGAACAGTCCCTTGTTCAGCAATGTGGATGTGGATTTGAAATTCAATAAACCGGAGCTGAATATCTCCGTTGACCGACTGAAAGCTAATAGTTTGGGTGTGAGTGAAAAAGATGTTTCGAATGCACTGAATCTGGCATATGCCGGTGGTCGTTATGGCTATTTCCTGAAAAACGATAAACAGTATTACGTTATCGGGCAGGTGGCTCGTGAGGACCGAAATGCACCAACCGACATTTCATCGCTTTATGTTCGGTCGGCAAGTGGAAACATGATTCAGTTGGATAATATTGTCTCGGTGAAGGAAAACAGCAATCCGCCGATTCTGTACCATTACAATCGCTATAAATCGGCAACAATTTCGGCAAATATGGCAGATGGTAAAACACTTGGGCAGGGAATTGCTGAAATGAAACGGATTGGCGAAAAATTGCTCGATTCATCCTTTGCAACAGCTTTAGCTGGAAATTCACGCGATTTTGCCGAAAGCAATTCGAATATTTCATTTGCGCTTATTCTGGCTTTATTACTGATTTATCTGATTCTGGCGGCTCAGTTTGAAAGTTTCCGAGATCCGTTTATCATTATGCTTACAGTGCCTATGGCCATTGCAGGAGCGATGCTCTCGCTGTGGATATTCAACCAAACGTTGAATATTTTTTCCGAAATCGGTATGATTCTGCTGATTGGTATTGTGACCAAAAACGGCATTCTGATTGTTGAATTTGCCAATCAGAAACGAAAACTGGGGATGAATAAACGGGTGGCTGCTTTCGAAGCTGCTTCGGCACGTTTCCGCCCTATTCTGATGACATCATTGGCTACTATGTTTGGAGCATTGCCTATTGCGTTTGCACTTGGGGCAGGAGCAAGCAGTCGTGTTTCGTTAGGTATTGTGGTGGTTTGTGGCTTGTTATTCTCGCTGATTCTCACTTTGTTTGTGATTCCTATTATGTACATGGTTATGTCAAGTAATTCTAAAAAAATAGTCGGTCAATGAAACTAAATGTAAAAATGAAGTACAAAATATATAAGGAAAAACATAATTTTTATATCACATTTAATCCCCCTTCAGGGGGTTTGGGGGCTTTTTTATTACTCGTTTTGGTTTGTCTGACTTCTGTTGTTTTAGCTCAGAAACTTAGCATAGATGATGCAATCAGTATTGCTTTGAAAAACAATTTTGATATACGGGTGGCTAAAAATGATGCAGCCATTTCGAAGGCGAATAATACACCCGGAAATGCCGGAATGTTGCCTACGGTGGGCATTAGTGGCTCTGGAAGTTATGGTGTGAGCCAATCTACACAGAAACTGGGTAGCGGTACAGACAATACTTATCCTGCTCTTACCAGTTCTGCTTTATCAGCTGGATTACAGCTTAACTGGACACTTTTCGATGGAGGAAAAATGTTTGTAACCAAATCTAAACTGAATGAAATTCAGTCGTTGGGTGAAATTCAGTTCAAAGAAAAAGTGTTAAAAATACTATCCAACGTTATTTCGACCTATTATGATGTGGTTCGACAGAAACAACAACTGAATTCAATTAATGAAATTCTAGAGTTCAACCGGAACAGAGTTTCGATTGCTCAGGCAGGATTTAAGGCCGGAACACTGCTTAAACAGGACTTTCTCCAGGCAAAGATTGATTTGAATGTGAGCAATGAAAATGCCATAAATCAGCAGTTTGCAATTGAAGAAGCACTAAAAAATTTGAACTTGGTGCTTGGAAGAAAAGGGGAAGAATCCATTGACATAAACGATTCAATTTCATTGAATTATACTCCGGATAAAGCAGCCTTACAACAGAAACTGAACATTTCAAACACCAGCATTCTCAGTTTTCAAAAACAAATTGAAATTGCTCAGTTGACGCTGAAAGAAAACCGAACCTTGTACCTACCGAATCTGAGTGTACGAGGCGGATATTATTTGTCACAAAGTAACAATTCAGCCGGAACAATTTTGCAAAATAATTCTCTTGGTCCGCAGGTTGGTGGTTCACTGGTTATTCCTATTTATAATGCAGGAGAAACCAAACGGAAAGAAGCTATTGCGAAAATTCAGAAAGAAACGGCTGAAATAGATTTGCAAAACATTAAATTGCAGGTAAATACAGCTTTGCTTAATACACTCACTGAATTCGAAAATCAGCAAAAATTATTGAAGATTGAAGCTGAAAACAATGAACTGGCGAAGGAAAACCTTCAAATCAGTATGGAACGGCTGAAGCACGGACAGACCACTTCGACCGAAGTGCATTTGGCTCAGGAAAACTACGTGCAATCCAATACCCGCCTGATAAATTTCAGTTACAACCTGAAAATGGCTGAGACTCGACTGAAACAACTTGTTTCGGAACTTTAGAAAAATCAGAAGAAGGCAATAGAAATGTAGATTTTAGGCTATGTAACAGTTGTATGGTTAAATAAAGACTTCCTGGGTTTAATTCATAGAAGTCTTTTCAGTAGTTCCGAAAAAGGCTAATCTAAAGCATATTTATTAAGGACTTTTTGAAAATCAATGAATTAAGAAACGGGGCAAAATAACCCAACCTTAGTATTCTCACACCACTACAATCCGGTGTAATTCATCAACGTATTTTGGAATACTGTTGACGTTGCTTCCAAATACACTTAACAAATCAAATCCATCGAACGGTGATTCATTGACAATGACTTCACGGGTAATATCACCATTCTCACAAACATAGTTGATAATGGTTTTTACATATTCCTGTTGCTAGAAATTTAGGCTGTTATCCGACAAGAACTGACTAATCTTATCAACGGCAATTTTACAGTCAATGCCAACAATTGAACGAATAAAAACAGCGACATTACCACCTGTAAATTGTTCCACTGTGTATCGTTCATAATCTTCTTTCGTACCAAATTCTTTCCAAAGAATGTTTTCCAACTCCAATATATCTTTTCGCTCCAATTTCTCGATATGAAGAATCTTTTGAAGGTTGGAATGAGTTTCCCTGTTGGTTGCAAGAAAATTAAATACACGTTGTTTCTAGGTGGTTACGGTTTATATCCCCTTGGCTAATCCACCGTCTTCAATAGTAACTACAATATCCACCGCAAAAGTGGCTTTCTTATCACCAACCAAGAACTTGATCAACTCCCTGAGTTCTTTTCTAACTGAAAAGAATAAAAATCCTCACTCTTAGCTCCGCATTTATAATCACTACATTTTTTTAAAAATCAAAGTTTGAATTGCGCATTTTGTCATTATTTGAGAAATTTTCAACTTAATAATAATTAATTAATTTATAATTATGTTTTCATTATAAGTTTATTGATTTTATATATATCTGTAATTCTGACACTTATATCAAATGCAATATAGAGATTACAAATTGACCACTAAACATTTTTAAGGGGGCATTTTTACAAAATTTATTCGTTCAATTAAAATATTTGTCGTTTCTTTGCACTGCTTTTCAAAAAAAATAATTCATTCAAGTTATATGAGCAATTTATCGCTTTTTTTAACAGCATTACTCACCGGAGCTGTATTTGTTGTTGCAGGTATTGGCATAGCTTTACTCCTGGCACCCCGCTCTTTTAATTTACAAAAAGGCGAACCTTACGAATGTGGAATTCCTACTCACGGAACATCGTGGATGCAATTTAAAGCAGGTTATTATCTGCATGCCATTTTGTATATCATGTTCGATGTGGAAACCATCTTTTTATTTCCTTGGGCAACTGTAGTGCGTGATTTAGGATATACCGGTTTGTACAGTATTTTATTTTTTGTAATTATTCTTGGTTTAGGTCTTGCTTATGCCTGGAGAAAAAATGTATTGAAATGGAATTGAAAAATGTCAAAATAAAAGGTATTGCAAACGAGGATTTCAATGATAATGAATACCTTGAGGATTACATTAAACAAATTGAAGCCAGTGGTGTAAACCTTGTTTTCGGTAAACTGGATGAACTTATAAACTGGGGGCGTTCCAATTCACTTTGGCCACTGATTTATGCTACAAGCTGTTGTGGTATTGAGTTTATGGCTACTGCTGCTGCTCACAATGACTTTTCACGTTTTGGGTATGAAGTAACCCGCAACAGCCCACGTCAGGCCGATATGATGATTGTTTGCGGAACATTGGTACATAAAATGGCACCACTTATTAAGCGTGTTTACGACCAAATGGCCGAACCAAAATATGTAGTGGTTATGGGTGCTTGTGCTATTTCAGGCGGTCCGTTTGTCAATTCATACCATGTAGTTCCGGGCATTGATACTATTATTCCCGTGGATGTATATGTACCCGGCTGCCCTCCACGTCCCGAATCATTACTTTACGGACTTATGCAGTTACAACGTAAGGTTAAGTTAGAGAAATTCTTGGGAAATAAACAGAGATAAATCCATTTACAATTTAATCATTTACAATTTACGATTGGATTTGATAAATTAAAATTATTCCGTACCGGATATAGCAAAGAATAATAGACATTTGACATTTAGTATATAATGGAAAAAATAAAAAAGCTAATACTTGATACCGTAAAAGATGCGGTTATTGAAGAGAAGCAAATACTGACAGTAACCGTTTCGTGGGATAAATTGCACTTATTGGCTAAAACCCTGAAGGATAATGCTGAACTTCCTTTGGATTTTTTAGTAATGCTTACCGGAGTCGACAGAGGTGAAACATTAGGCGTAAACTACCTGATTTCTTCTTCAACAGATATTTCGGTAGAAGTTATTCTGAAAACAGATGCCGTCGATAGAGAAAATCCGTTGTTATATACTGTTACAGATTTGTATGAAACAGCGCATTTGAATGAACGTGAAGCTTTTGCCTTGTTGGGAATACGATTTATCAACAACCCCGACATGCGTCGTTTTTTCCTTAATTCCGATTGGACTGGTTTTCCTTTACGCAAAGACTACGATCCAAACCCTGAATTAAATCCGGTTTCCATTGAAAGCAAAGAAATAATTGACATCACACCACGCATAATGGAAGTGGATGGCAAACTGGTGGAAGATACTGCCAATATCTTTGAAGCTGATGATTATATTATCAATATCGGTCCACAACACCCATCAACACATGGAGTTATGCACTTCCGCACGGCACTTGATGGTGAAATTATCAAAAAAATAGATGTTCACAGCGGTTATATTCACCGTGGCATCGAAAAACTGAGCGAAAACTTAACTTACCCTCAAATACTTCATTTTACAGATCGTCTGGATTATCTATCTGCTAACATTAACCGTCATGGATTGTGTATGTGTGTTGAAAAAGCCGGCGAAATTGAAGTTCCTGAACGTGCGCAGTTCATTCGTGTTATCATGGACGAATTACAACGTATCAGTTCACATCTGTTAGCATGGGCAGCCATGACTAACGACCTTGGTGCAACTACTGCATTTATTTATGGTATGCGTGAACGTGAACATATTCTAGAAATATTCGACAAAACCTGTGGAGGTCGGTTGATTATCAATCAGAATGTAATTGGCGGGGTAATGTTTGATCTTTATGATGAATTTCAACAGGATGTTAAGGCATTTATTCCTTACATGCGCGAAAAGTTGAAAGAATATGACCGTTTCTTCTCACACAATGTAATTGCATTGGGTCGTATGATTGGTATTGGCAACATGACTAAAGAAGAAGCTATCTCTTATGCTGTTACTGGTCCTGCCGGTCGTGCTTCGGGATGGTCGTGCGACATCAGAAAACATCAGCCTTATTCTATATACGGTCAGGTTGATTTCAAAGAAGTAATCCGTACCGAAGGTGATTCGTATGCACGCTATCTGAACAGATTGGATGAAATAGAAGAATCACTTCATATAATTGAACAACTTATTGATAATATACCTGCAGGCGAAGTTTGTGCAAAAACAAAAGCCATTATTAAACTTCCGGTGGGTGAATTCTATCAACGCATTGAAACAGCAAAAGGTGAATTTGGAGTATTTATCGAAAGTCGTGGCGAAAAACAACCATGGCGTTTGAAATTCCGTTCACCATCCATGGCTCTGGTATCCATAATGCCTTTAATTTGTAAAGATGAAAAACTTTCCGACTTCATTGGTATTGGTGGTTCGATGGATTATGTAATTCCGGATATTGACAGATAATAAATAAGAAACAAGGAGACAAGGAAACGAGTACACAATTCGCCTAAAATTCTTTTCACTCATTTAGTTGTATACTCGTTTACCTGTATACTCGTTTACTAAAATATTAAAAATTATGATATTAAATTATTCACAACCATTGGAATTAGATGGCGTTTCGAAGGCATTAGATACTTCGTTGTCAGCTTTACCCAATTTCTGGAGAATACTTATCGAATGTGTTTTGGTAGGTGTGGTAATCTTAACAACTTATGCTGTTATTGCATTGATACTTATCTATGCCGAACGCAAAATCACTGCTTTCTTTCAGGCACGTTACGGACCAAATCGTGTTGGTAAATGGGGACTTTTACAAAGTGTTGCCGATACCATTAAGATTCTGCTGAAAGAAATTATCAGAATCAACAATGTTGACCGCTTTTTATTCTTTGCAGCACCGTTTTTCATGGTTTGTGCTTCGGTGATGACCTTTGGGGCGATTGCATTTGGAAAAGGATTACTGGCTGTCGATTTTAATATCGGTGTGTTGTATGTAACAGCTGTTTCATCATTGGGTATTATTGGTGTTTTACTGGCCGGTTGGTCAAGTAACAACAAATATTCTATGATTGGTGCTATGCGAAGTGGTGCTCAGTTTATTAGTTATGAACTTTCGGCGGGATTTGCATTGATGACTATTGTAGTTTTAACAGGCACAATGCAATTTTCGGAAATGATAGAAAAGCAACAATATTGCTGGAACATCTTCAATGGTCATATTTCATCCATGATTGCCTTTGTGATTTACATTATCTCAGGTCATGCTGAAACAAATCGTGGGCCATTCGACTTACCTGAAGCTGAATCTGAATTAACTGCAGGTTATCATACCGAATACTCGGGTATTCAATTTGGTTTTTACTACCTGGCCGAATACCTCAACATGTTTATCATTGCCGGTATTGCAACCACTGTATTTTTAGGAGGTTATATGCCAATTCAGGTTCACGGTTGGGAAGGATTTAATCAGGTTATGAATTATATTCCTTCTTACGTTTGGTTTTTCAGCAAAACGGGTGTTTTGATTTTCCTTAGTTTATGGGTTCGCTGGTCATTCCCACGTTTACGTATTGATCAGTTATTGGCTTTGGAATGGAAATACTTATTACCTATTAATCTGGTAAACATAGTGGTAATGGTGATTCTGGTATTAACCGGACTGACTTTAACCGATTTATTCCCAAGTTTATTTTAAATGACCCCTAACCCCTAAAGGGGAATTTTGGCAATTGTAAATTGTAAATGATTAAATTGTAAATTAAAATATGGATTCAGTATCAAAATATTTTTCAGGGTTATTCACTGGTATAGGTTCCTTACTAAAAGGAATGTCGGTTACCTGGAAAGAGTTGTGGACACCGAAAGTAACACGCCAATATCCCGAAAACAGAGAAACTCTTGTAGTCTCAGATCGTTTTCGTGCCGAGTTGGTTATGCCACACGATGCGAACAATGAACATGCCTGTACGGCTTGTGGTATCTGTCATATGAACTGCCCAAACGGAACAATCGTGGTAACTTCGCAAATTATAGAAACCGAAGATGGTAAAAAGAAGAAAATTCTGGATACTCACCAATGGGATTTGGGAATGTGTACATTCTGTAACCTTTGTGTGATTACTTGTCCATCGGATGCTATCAAGTTTGATAATAACTTTGAAAATGCAGTATTTACCCGAAGCAAGCTGATTCAGAAACTAAATGCAGAAGGTTCAAAACTCAGAGAAAAGAAAAAAGAACCTATAACTCCAAAAGGGGAATAAATTAATGACGTAAAGTTGAACTGTCAACTATAAACTATAAACTGTAAACTAATTTATGGCACAACAAGTTATATTTTTCATACTGGCAATAATTATAGCCACTTTCTCAATTTTGGCTGTTACTTCCAAACAGATAATCCGGTCGGCCACTTATTTACTATTTGTACTGCTGGCTACTGCCGGATTGTACTTGTTATTGGGTTACAACTACCTTTTCGCAGTTCAAATTGCCGTGTATGCCGGTGGTGTAATGGTGTTATTTATTTTTGCCATATTGCTAACCAATCGTCCCGGTGAAAATATTAAAACCGAACTTCCTGTTCGTCGTATTGCTGCAGGAATTACTGTAATAGGTGGTCTTGCATTTTGTGCTCACATTATTTACTGGAATATTAAACGGGTTGGTGAACTGGTTTCACAAACCGACATTTCTCCGGTAAAATTGGGTCACACGATGCTGGGAACAGGAAAATATGAGTATTTATTGCCTTTCGAAGTAATCAGTATCTTGTTGCTGGCTTGTATAGTAGGAGCTATTATGATTGCAAGAAAAAGATAAACAAATAAGTAGGTAGTTAGTAGTGGCAAGTAGGTGGTAAGAAACCTGGCAACTATAAGCTACCGACTACAAACTATAAACTATAAAAATATTATGGGTGATTTATTAACCAGTTTAGCTTCAGGACAGATACCGTTGGTAGCTTTCTTAGCCATAAGTTTAATCATGTTCTTTGCTGGAATTTACGGATTCCTTACACGTCGCAGCATGTTGATGATTTTGATTTCAATCGAACTGATGCTGAATGCAGCTGATATTAATTTTGTGGTGTTTAACCGCTATTTATATTCAGGACATTTGGAGGGATTTTACTTTACACTGTTTGCAATTGCCATTGCAGCCTGCGAAACAGCTGTTGCTATAGCTATTATCATCAATATCTATCGTAATCTTGCTAGTGTGGAAGTGGGAACATTAGATCAAATGAAAGAATAAATACATTGACAATTTAATCATTTACAATTGACAATTTGAGAATATGCAATATACAATCTTGATTTTAGTACTTCCTTTGTTGAGTTTCATTATTTTGGGACTAGTTGACTCAAAGTGGAAACCAAAAGTAGCCGGAACAATCGGAACAACCGTTCTGGGTATAGTTACAGCACTGTCTTATTACACTGCATGGGAGTATTTTACTACGCAAAAGATAAACGGTGTGTTCGAAAAAGTAATACCAATGAATATCGAATGGATTCGTTTTACCGAATTCCTTCATATTGATTTAGGTATTTTACTGGATCCTATCTCGGTAATGATGCTGGTAGTAATCACTACCGTATCGTTTATGGTAAATATCTACAGTTTAAGCTACATGCACGGAGAAAAAGGTTTTCAACGTTATTACGCCTTTCTTTCGTTGTTTACTTTCTCAATGCTGGGACTGGTAATAGCCACAAACATTTTCCAAATGTATATTTTCTGGGAATTAGTGGGTGTGTCTTCCTTCCTGTTGATTGGATTTTATTATACCAAACCATCCGCTGTAGCAGCTGCAAAGAAAGCGTTTATCGTTACCCGTTTTGCTGACTTATTCTTCCTTATTGGTATTCTGATACTTTCTTTCTATACCAAAACATTTGATTTTAGTATTCTGACTGCAGAACATACAACTGTATTTGCCGGAAGCGCAGGTGCAACGTTTTTAGGTTTCGGAGTTATCAGTTGGGCAATGGCAGGTATCTTTATTGGAGGTGCAGGTAAATCGGCTATGTTCCCGTTACAAATCTGGTTACCTGATGCGATGGAAGGTCCAACGCCTGTATCGGCATTAATTCACGCTGCGACTATGGTTGTTGCAGGTGTATTCCTTGTTGCCCGTTTCTTCCCTGTATATTATTTCCAAACACCGGAAGTATTACACGGAGTAGCTTATATCGGAGCATTTACAGCTTTATTTGCAGCTGTTATAGCTTGTGTTCAAACGGATATTAAACGTGTACTGGCGTTTTCAACGATATCTCAGATTGCTTTCATGATGGTGGCACTCGGAGTTTCGGGTTACGAAGGACACGAAGGAACCGGTTTCATGGCTTCTATGTTCCACCTGTTCACACACGCCATGTTCAAAGCCTTGCTGTTCCTGGGTGCAGGTTCAGTTATTCATGCTGTTCACAGCAACGAAATGAAAGACATGGGCGGACTTCGTAAATACATGCCAATTACTAACTGGACATTCCTTATTGCTTGTCTGGCTATTGCGGGTATTCCTCCATTCTCAGGGTTCTTCAGTAAAGACGAAATACTTTCGGCAAGTTATGAATTCAGTCCGTATATTGGCGGAATTATGACTTTTGTAGCTGCTCTGACTGCATTTTATATGTTCCGATTATATTACAGCATTTTCTGGGGTAAAGATTATTCAGTAAAAGCTGCTGCGCATGGTCACGGACACGATGACCACGGACATGGACACACACCACACGAATCACCGTTTGCAATGGCTTTCCCATTGGTATTTCTTGCTGCTGTAACCTGTGTAGCCGGATTTATTCCATTTGGTGAATTTGTTAGCAGTACAGGTGCAGATTATCACATTCATATTGACTCAACTGTGGCAATTATGAGTGTAGTGATAGCAAGTATCTCTATTTTGGTAGCCACGCTGATGTACCGCAAACCAACTGCTACCCCTGATAAACTGGCAAAAACATTCTCGGGCTTATACAAAGGTGCTTCAAATCGTTTTTACATAGACGAAGTATATTTGTTTATTACCAAGAAAATCATTTTCAACAGCGTTTCACGTCCCATTGCCTGGTTCGACCGTCATGTTATTGATGCAACAATGGATGGTTTTGCTAATACAACGCAGTGGGTTTCTGCAAAAATAAAAGGATTCCAAAGTGGTCAGGTTCAGCAATATGCTTATGTATTCCTGTTGGGAGTATTGGTAATTGCTGCAATAGTGATATTTATATAAGCCCCCTAAATCCCCCATAGGGGACTATAAGACTAATTCTTTGAAAATAAATAATTATAGTAAATAAGTTAAATGTGCCATTTTATTTCACTACAGTAGTAATACAATCTTTAAAGTCCCCTGTAGGGGGATTTAGAGGGCTTTACTTTAAGTGGAATTTAGTAGGTTAAAAATTTAAATATATGAACTTCTTATCCTTATTTGTACTTATACCAACCTTAATGATGGTGGGTCTTTACTTCTCGAAAAGTCGCGGTCAAATGCAATTTGTTATGACACTCGGAGCATCGTTTTTGATGATTCTGTCCGGAGTGTTGACTTATATGTATCTGACTGACCGTGCTGCAGGTGAAACTGCCACTATGCTTTACACTGCTACCACAGTTTGGTATCCTGCATTCAACATTCATTATTCGGTTGGTGTGGATGGTATTTCGGTAGCTATGCTTATACTGGCAGCTATTATTGTATTTACCGGTGTGTTTGCATCATGGAAAATTGATCCCCTACCTAAAGAATTTTTCCTTTGGTTCAGCTTACTTTCAATCGGTGTATTTGGATTCTTTATTTCTGTTGACTTATTCACCATGTTCATGTTTTACGAAATAGCACTGATTCCAATGTATCTGCTTATTGGTATCTGGGGAACAGGAAAAAAAGAATACTCAGCTATGAAACTGACCCTGATGCTTATGGGTGGTTCTGCATTATTACTGGTTGGAATTTTGGGTATCTATTTCGGTTCAGGAGCAACTACTTTAAACATATTAGAACTTGCCAAACTTCATATTCCTGTTGAATTGCAACGATACTTCTTCCCACTTACTTTTATGGGATTTGGTGTATTGGGTGCTTTATTCCCATTCCATACATGGTCTCCTGATGGTCACGCCTCTGCTCCTACCGCTGTATCTATGTTACACGCCGGTGTGTTGATGAAACTCGGTGGTTACGGTTGTTTCCGTGTTGCCATGTATTTGATGCCCGAAGCTGCTCATGAACAAGCATGGATTTTCCTTATTCTGACAGGTATTTCGGTAGTTTATGGTGCTTTCGGTGCTATTCATCAAACCGACCTGAAATATATCAACGCTTATTCTTCAGTTAGTCACTGTGGTATGGTATTGTTTGCCATCCTGATGATGAACGAAACTGCTGCAACCGGTGCAATTCTTCAGATGCTTTCTCACGGTTTAATGACAGCCTTGTTCTTTGCACTGATTGGTATGATCTACGGACGTACACACACAAGGGATATCAAATTGATGGGTGGTTTAATGAAAGTGATGCCTTTCCTTGGAGTTAGTTATGTAATTGCCGGTATGGCTTCATTAGGTTTGCCAAGCTTAAGTGGATTTGTTGCCGAAATGACAATTTTTGTTGGTGCATTCCAACACACCGATGTATTCCACCGTATATTGACAATAGCCGCCTGCGCTTCTATCGTTATCACAGCAGTTTATATTCTTCGTGTAGTTGGTAAAATCATTATTGGCCCTATTCAGGACAAACATCACGAAGAACTTACTGATGCAGTTTGGTACGAACGCATTTCGGTTACTGTACTTATTGTTTCCATTTTTGCACTTGGTTCAGCTCCTTTTTGGATTTCAGGTATGATTGGAAACAGTGTAATGCCTGTAATTAGTCAGTTAATTAAATAAAAGCCCCCTAAATCCCCCGAAAGGGGACTTGCGGAGCAAAACAATAATATAATATTATAAACAAACTAAGTCTTTAAGTCCCCTTTCGGGGGATTTAGGGGGCTAAAACAAATTATATGGATTACAGTAGTTTTTTACAAATGCGCGAAGAGTTTTCTTTGCTGACAGTAATGATTATTCTTCTGGTTTATGATATATTCGCCGGAAAAAATAGCACTAAGTATTTTCAACCCGTTGCAATAATTCTGCTTACAGCGCACACAATTCTGAACTTCGTTCCTCGTGATGCTTTTCATATTGCAGGCGGTATGTTTGAGTACACTCCAATGCAGACTGTAGTAAAAAGTATTCTGAATGTGGGTACAATTATCGTATTACTACAGGCACATAAATTCCTGAACGAAGATGCAAATCGCATTAAACGGGGCGAATTCTACTTCCTGACACTTTCTACTCTGCTGGGAATGTATTTTATGATTTCGTCAGGTAACTTCCTAATGTTCTTTATAGGACTGGAAACAGCTTCAATTCCAATGGCTACTCTGGTTGCTTTCGATAAATCGAACCGAAAAGCTGCCGAATCGGGTGCTAAATATATTCTTTCAGCCGTATTTGCTTCGAGTATTTCGGTATTCGGTATGTCGCTTATCTACGGTTCATGCGGTACACTTTACTTTAGTGACCTTGCTAACATTATTACCAGCAGCAATCCGCTTCAAATCATGGCATTTGTATTTTTTGCTGTAGGTCTGTTCTTCAAAATTTCATTGGTTCCTTTCCACTTATGGACTCCCGATGTGTACGAAGGTTCACAAACCAATATCACTTCGTATCTTTCTGTAATTTCAAAAGGTGCAGCTGTATTTGTATTGTTCACACTGCTTACCAAAGTATTCGGACACCTTGTTGAGCAATGGCAACCTATCCTGTATGGCTTAATTGTTATCACTATTACTCTTGGTAATGTGTTTGCCATTCGTCAACAAAACCTGAAACGCTTCTTTGCATTCTCATCTATTTCGCAGGCAGGTTATATCATGCTGGCTATTATTACCGGTACTGCATTGGGAATGACTTCGCTGGTGTATTACGTGCTGGTTTATATGTTTTCTAACCTTGCAGCCTTTGGTGTTATCTCGGTTATAGAGGAGCGTACCGGAAAAGTTCAGATTGATGATTATAAAGGTTTATATCAAACCAACCCTAAACTGAGCTTTGTAATGATGCTTGCTTTATTCTCATTGGCAGGTATTCCTCCGTTTGCAGGTTTCTTCAGCAAGTTCTTCGTGTTCTCGGCTGCTGCTGCACATCAGACATTAGGATATTACCTGCTGGTATTTATCGCATTGGTTAACACTATCATTTCACTATATTACTATCTCATTGTTATTAAAGCCATGTTCCTTACCAAAAGCGAAAATCCGATTGAAACCGTTCAAAGTGATTTTGCCGGAAAACTTAGTCTGGTAGTTTGTACACTTGGTATTTTATTGGTAGGTTTGGTAAGTACCATTTATACTCAAATCGGATTGTTTAGCTTTGGTATGTAAAGACCCCCACTGCCCAAACCCCCTATTGTGTCAAGAAGCAGGTTTACCCCTGCATGCTATAATTGAGATGATGG
>JBAXMR010000031.1:0-41582 GCA_037134195.1 Paludibacter sp.
GGTTGTTTGATAATCGAGCAAAAATATAGTACTTTATAAACAAACTCTAATTAGATATTGTTTGTTAAATAAATCAAGTAAATAACTGTTTAGTATCTTTTATCATTACATAAAATAACGATTTAGAATTAATTCTGTACTTTTGACATTCGATTTAGAAAAACGAATACTTAAAATGACTATTCCACCAAAACTAAAGCCTGTAATTTTTGGACTAATTGCATTTTTGATTTTTACAACCCTATCCTTAGTATTAAAGCTTGTAACAAATCGACATTCTACAGAAGATATTTATTTCGGAGTTTTGTCCAATAAAGATTTGTTAATTGGTTTAGGCGTAGCTGTTTTACTTACTTTCAATCACCAACGACGAAAAACACTTAACTGATTTTCCTGCCAAAATTATATTAACTGATAAATGACCGAAATAATTGAATATATTATAGGATTTTTGCTGGGCGATTCTGTGCCTCCAAAACTTGCAGCCAAGGTTGGATATACATCGAACCCAAAAGAATACCGTAAGTATAAACTGGTAATAAAACCATCAGATTTTTTCAATGAAGATATTTACGGAACTGCAGATTCATTACCTCAGCTACCTCTCCATATTTGGGAGGAATCACCCATATTGTTTGGAACTTCCGAGGCAGAAGAAGTTGGCAAAACCAGAATTATTCATGCCGACTTGGTTGCAAGCACTTATTTCCTGATAAGCAGGTACGAAGAAATGGTTCGCCACGATGAACGCGATGTTCATGGACGTTTCACGGGCAAGGAATCACTACCCTATCGTGCCGGTTTTATTGACTCACCTTTGGTGGATGAATATGGAAAAATTCTCCGTAATCAGTTGCGTCAAATTGGTTTGGATATTTCTGAACCTAATCCAGCAATTCGGAAAATGTATTTGACACACGATGTGGATCAACTATCACATTTTCGTAGTCTACGTGGTTTTATGGGCGGTTTGCTGCGTGGTATCCGTCGACCAAAAGAAGGAAATAAAGCAATTAAAAGCTACTTTGGCGGTTTGAAAAATGATCCATGGTACACTTCGCCATGGCTTTTTAAATTAGATAATTCTTTACGCCAGAAAGTTGGCAATGACCGTTGCGAACCGATAGTTTTTCTGAAAATTGGTGGCGGAACTCACAAAGAAGATCGACCGTTTATTACTCACCACGTTCAGGATTTTCAGGCGTTGGTGAAACTTTGTAAGCGAAAGAATATAACATTCGGACTTCATTCGAGTTACGAAGCAGGAATTCATCCGGAGAAAATTGCTGACGAAAAGAAACATCTGGAACGGATTACCCGACGGAAAACTACCTACAACCGCCATCATTACCTTGATTCCCGCGAACCGGAAGATATGCTGGCTCTTATAAATGTGGGAATAACTGATGATTTTACACTTGGTTATGCCGATGTGGCTGGCTTCAGATTGGGGACATGCCGTGCCGTAAAATGGATTAATCCCGGAACACGAGAACTTACCTCACTAACTTTGCACCCGCTCACCATGATGGACAGTAGTTTGAGCGACAAACGTTATATGAACCTCAATGCGCACGAAGCCTACGAATACTGCATCCGTCTGATAAACATGGTGGAAAGTTGGAGTGGCGAGCTTGTATTATTGTGGCATAATACTTCTGTGGAAGAAACTCCTCAATCCTACCACCGAAAACTTTATCAGGATCTTATAACCTACCTGAAAGATAAGTAACAAGACCTTTAAACATGAAAAAAACCGCTATAGTCTGCGTAACCAATGACCTGTCGACTGACCAGCGGGTACATAAAACCTGTCTGACACTCGAAAAATGTGGTTATTGGGTTGTAGAATATGGTCGGTTATTACCGGAAAGCAAACCACTTCAACGAAATTATTTTATACTTCGTAAAAAACTCTTTTTTCACAATGGTCCGCTTTTTTATGCTGAATACAACATCCGATTATTCTTTCATTTGCTTATTGCCAAGGTGGATTTGATTTTTGCCAACGATCTGGATACACTTCCGGCTGCTTTTCTGGCTGCTACACTTCGTGGAAAAAGACTGATTTACGACACACATGAATTTTATACCGAAACACCTGAACTTGTGAGTCGACCGACTATTCAGGCTATTTGGAAAAAAATTGAAAATACTATTTTCCCACATCTTACTGACATTCTGACTGTCAACGCTTCCATTGCCAAACTATATAGTGACAAATTTCATAAAACTGTTCAGGTAAGTCGTAATATCCCAACCTCTTTTTCACCCAAAAAATTGAAATCGCGCGAGGAGCTTGGATTGCCTGCCGATAAGCGAATTCTGATTCTTCAAGGAACTGGAATAAACGTTCAACGCGGTGCAGAGGAAGCTGTTGAAGCTATGCAGTTTATTGAAAATGCTATTCTACTCATTTGCGGGAGTGGAGATGTATTGCCTATACTCAAAAAAATGGTTGAAGAGAAGAAACTCCAGACTAAGGTTATTTTCAAAGATAAAATGTCGTTTGAAGAGCTTCGCCAATATACCATTAACAGCGACCTTGGTCTTGCAATCGATAAAGATACCAACCTGAATTATCATTTTTCACTCCCAAATAAGTTGTTTGATTATATTCACTCCGGTATTCCTACTCTTTCATCAGGACTAGTTGAATTACGTCAGATTATTGATAAATATGACATTGGTTATTATATCGAAAACCATAAACCTGAACATATTGCCACGGTAATTAATTCCATTTTTGCTGATGAAAAAAGGTATAACACCGTTAGACAAAACACAGCAAAAGCTAAAGAAGAACTTTGCTGGGAAAACGAAGAAAAGGTGTTGATTTCGATTATTAACAAAAAGTAAGCCATGCTCTCCATCCTAATTCCAACATACAACTACAACATTACCCGGCTTGTAACTGAATTGCAACGTCAGGCAATGGAGCAGTATGTAGATTTTGAGTTGATTGTTATGGAAGATGGTTCGGGTAAATGGTTGTTGGAGAATGCCGAAATAAATAAACTGGAATTTTGCAGACATATTATTCTCGATAAAAATATCGGTCGTTCTGCCATTCGGAATAAATTGGCTGACGAAGCAAAATTTGAGCATCTACTTTTCATGGATTGTGACGCTGAGGTTTGTTCTTCAGATTTTTTGACAAAATATCTCGCGTTTTGCAACGAAGATTGTATTGTAATTGGAGGTACTACATACAGTCCGAATGAAAACAATCCTGAATTTAGTCTGCGGCTGAAATATGGCAGAAATCGCGAAGCACGCTCTGCAAATGAAAGGGGGAAAAACAACTTTGCGACCTTTAACTTTCTGATTTCCAAAAGTATTTTCAATAAAATTCGTTTCGATGAAAGTATTCGTGGGTACGGGCATGAAGATATGCTTTTTGGACATGAGCTACACCTGCAAGGATATGAATTTATTCAAATTGATAATCCGCTTATTCACAAAGGGCTGGATGATAACCGGACATTTATCCAAAAGACAGAAGAAGCAACACGTAATCTTTGGTTGTTGCAACTTTCGGGCAATTATCCATTCTTGACTGACGAATCAAAACTTTTAAAATCATTTTCGAAGATAAGGTCGTTAAGATTAATCCGATTATTGGCACTGAAATTTGATGTCAGCAAGGAAATTCTTCGTTGGTTGCTTTGCCGGAAATCACCTTCGTTATTGGTTTATGATTGGTACAAATTAGTATTTCTATGCAAAACATCACTGACAAAATGACAAGCTTTCATGACAAAATTGGCACAATTTTCTTTGGCACAATTTCTGAAAGGAAAGTAACCGGAAAAAACAAACAATTTAAAAAAAGAAAAATATGAACATTAAACCATTAGCCGACCGCGTGTTGGTAAAACCGGCACCGGCAGAAGAAAGAACAGTGAGTGGAATTATTATTCCGGATTCAGCAAAAGAAAAACCACTAAAAGCTGAAGTATTAGCAGTAGGAAAAGGCACAAAAGATGAAGAAATGGTAGTTGCAGTTGGTGACACCGTATTGTATGGTAAATATGCCGGAACAGAATTGGAATGGGAAGGTGAAAAATACCTGATCATGCGTCAATCGGATATTTTGGCAATTATTTAATTAGATTTTAGAACCAAGAGTAAAGAACCAAGATAGGGGTCTTGAAATGGTAAATAGTAAATGTTTAAATAGTAAATAAAGAAAGATATGTCTAAAGAAATTAAATTCAATATTGATGCCCGCGACCAATTGAAAAAAGGGGTTGACGAGTTGGCAAATGCAGTGAAGGTAACACTCGGACCTAAAGGCCGTAATGTGATTATTGAGAAAAAATTCGGTGCTCCACACATCACCAAAGATGGTGTTACTGTGGCTAAAGAAATTGAACTGGAAGATTCATTTCAGAATCTGGGTGCTCAGTTGGTGAAAGAAGTTGCCTCAAAAACAGGTGATGATGCCGGTGATGGAACAACCACTGCAACCGTGCTGGCACAATCTATTGTAAGCGTAGGTATGAAAAACGTGGCTGCCGGAGCAAACCCAATGGACTTGAAACGTGGTATCGACAAAGCGGTAATTGAAGTTGTGAAAAGTATTGCTGCTCAGGCAAAAGTGGTGGGCGACAATTACGATCAGATTGAACAAGTTGCTTCAATTTCGGCCAATAATGATGCAGTAATTGGCAAGCTGATTGCTGATGCTATGCGTAAAGTATCGAAAGACGGCGTAATCACCATCGAAGAAGCTAAAGGAACCGACACTACCATTGAAGTGGTGGAAGGTATGCAATTCGACCGCGGTTATATTTCGGCTTATTTTGTAACCAATACTGAAAAAATGGAAGTGGAAATGGAAAAACCATATATCCTCATCCACGACAAAAAGATATCAAATCTGAAAGAATTACTTCCTGTATTGGAACCAGCTGTTCAGTCAGGTCGTCCGTTATTGATTATTGCAGAAGATGTGGATAGCGAAGCATTGACAACATTGGTTGTGAATCGCTTACGTGCTAACCTGAAAATCTGTGCCGTAAAAGCTCCCGGTTTTGGCGACCGTCGCAAGGAAATGTTGGAAGACATTGCTATCCTGACCGGTGGTGTGGTAATTTCGGAAGAAAAAGGGATTAAACTTGAACAGGCAACGTTGGAAATGCTTGGTACTGCCGAAAAAGTGACCGTAAACAAAGACAACACAGTGATTGTAAACGGTGCTGGCGAAAAAGATGCAATTCATGGACGTGTAGGACAAATCAAAGCTCAGATAGCTTCGACAACTTCGGATTACGACCGCGAAAAACTTCAGGAACGGTTGGCTAAACTTGCCGGTGGGGTTGCTGTACTTTACGTTGGAGCTGCTTCGGAAGTGGAAATGAAAGAGAAAAAAGACCGCGTTGACGATGCATTAAGTGCAACCCGTGCTGCTATTGAAGAAGGAATTGTTCCCGGTGGTGGTGTGGCTTATATACGTGCTATCGAATCGTTGAAAGCTATTAAAGCCGTGAATGATGACGAGCAAACCGGTATTGAAATTATCAAACGTGCAATTGAAGAACCGTTGCGTCAGATAGTTTATAATGCAGGTAAGGAAGGTGCTGTAGTAGTTCAGAAAGTGCTTGAAGGCAAAGATGATTACGGTTACAATGCTCAAACAGATAAATACGAAAACTTTTTCAAAGCAGGTGTTGTTGACCCGGCTAAAGTTTGTCGTGTAGCATTGGAAAATGCGGCTTCAATAGCAGGTATGTTCCTTACTACCGAATGTGTAATTACCGAAAAGAAAGAAGACAATCCAGCTCCACAAATGCCTATGGGCGGCGGAATGGGCGGAATGATGTAATTTGCGGGAATCAGTAGTGAAACATAAAATTCTGTCAAAGATTAAACCGCTTTGGCTGGTTGTTATTAAAACAATTGATTTCAACTAAAACTACCATAAAACTCTTTGTGGTGCAATTATAGCACCTCATCTCAAATCAGCTGAATTCCCTTAAAGGAATCAGCTGATTTTTTTTAATCCCCTACTTTCCTGTAATGGGTCAGCTTTCGGTAAATACCATTTTTCTTACTACACGTTCTAATGACAGCAGATTCTCTTGCTTTCTAATAATTTTAAACTTCCTTTGGTTGCAATACTGTATGGATTAAAAATACTGATATTAAAAGTGTGATTTTTCGGGATGTTTCAAGCGATTTTTCGGCTGTTGAAAACTTTTTTTTAAAAAGTTAGATTTAACCCATTGTAGTTAAATGAATTTTCTTTAAATTTGAGCCGTTAATTAAGACAATTTGCAACGGGAATGAATTTGCAATGCACGGGAATCAATTTGCAACAGGAAAAAATGAAGAAACGCCCCACGGGAATGGATTTGCAGCCTTCGGGAAAGGACTTGCAGTGCTCGGGAAAGGACTTGCAGCGCTGCAAACGGTTTCCCAAAGGCTGCAAACTCAATTAGCATATAAAACAGGACATTTTACAACTCAAATACTCACAATTATTTAATCAAAAAACAATTTTATCTTATGGGAACAACCGAAAATCCTTCAACAGAGGTACCTAAACCTCAAACAACAACACATGTATCCATCGATGAACAGATTGGAAAGATGAAACTTGCATTTGGTAATGCCAGATTGCCCGAAATTTTTGAACCAATGAAAACGGTGGGCTACACCGAAGAAAAAATCGGGGGATTGCAAACCGAACTTACCGGGCTGGAAGTAAAACATCAGGCCTGCACCAAAGAGTATGCCGACCAGTATGCCGAAACCGATAAGTTTAATGCCAAACAAACTGAGGTTGATGCTGCTTATACTAAACATCGCAAGTTGGCAAAAATCAATTTCAAAGGAAATGTGCAGGCACGGGCAGCGCTGAAACTCGACGAAACAAAACCCCGTCTGTATGCCTCGTGGGTGCAACAAGCCGCTAACTTTTATGCCCAACTGGCCAGTACTCCTGATCTGCAAACCAAAGCGGCCACCGTGGGCATAACTGCCGAAAGTGTTGCCACACAAAAACTAGCCCTTGCCGACCTGCAAGCCCTCAAAGAAAGCCAACGCAAAGAAACCGCCGAAGCTCAAGCCGCCACCGATGCCCGCGACCACGCTTTCGATGCGCTTTACCCTAAATACTCCGAATACATTCAATACGCTAAAATCGTTCTGCCCAACAATCAGGCACTGGAAGCTATTGGTGTAAAGGTGAAAGCGAAGTAAACTACAGAAAAAAGGGTTTCGTGATTTTGAATTGCGTTCTTCTTAAAACCGCGGTTGCAAACCGCGAAACCCGATTTTTTTTATTAAAATGATTGTATTTGCAATTCCATTTAAATGTATTCCAAATGAAAAAAACAATTCTCACGTTTCTTGCTTTAAGTTTTGTCATTCTGCTTAATGCACAAGTTTCCAAATCACTGCAATTAACCGCAGGAACTTTATCAACTACCTTAACTGCAAATGAATTAGCTACTGTAACAATCCTTACCTTAAGTGGTACAATTGATGCCCGTGACTTTTTGACAATGCGTAATAAAATGCCAAGTTTGTACGTAATAGATTTATCTGAAACTGTGATAAGTGCCTATTCTGGTAAACTTGGAACATTGGGACCTGGAAATTCCTATGATTATCCGGCAAATACAATTCCAAATAATGCTTTTTATAATAATTCAACAGGTAAGGTTTTTACAAATTTACAACTTCCAAAAACATTAACAGCCATTGGAGATTATGCTTTTGAAAATTGTGGCTTTAATTATATTGCAATTCCTTCAACAGTAACCTCAATTGGCAAATACGCATTTTATTGGAGTAGTTTATGGAAGATTTTAATAAATTCGTCAAATATTACCATTGGAGAATATGCATTTGGCAATAATGGCTTATCCGAAATAAAAATAAATTCTATGACCCCTCCTATTGCTGCTAATACTGCATTCAATAATATAAATCTGCAGCAAATTTATTTATATGTCCCAATAGGAGCAAAAATTGCTTATGAACAAGCCGATGTTTG
The DNA here is from genome assembly GCA_037134195.1 of Paludibacter sp. Lineage (GTDB taxonomy): Bacteria > Bacteroidota > Bacteroidia > Bacteroidales > Paludibacteraceae > Paludibacter. Next base: position 8,009 of record JBAXMR010000031.1, read on the forward strand.
GTATAATTTTTATAACATTATTGAAGAACAAAATGTAGATGTAAAATCTGTTATTGCTTCAAACATAAAAGTGACTATCGCAAACAAACAAATAACTATAGAAGGATCTAAAATTGGTGAAACACTAACAGTAATATCGGCTAATGGTTCGATTATTATCAATCAAAAAATAAATAATAGTAGAGAGACAATAAATGTTTCTACAAGTGGTATCTATTTTATTCGTGTCGGCGAACAAAGTATAAAAGTATCAATTTAGATTTAAGTTTATATTGAACGACCAAAACAATAATCAATAACCGATACACGGTTGAATCTTCTCATAAACGAAGTTCAGCCGTTTTTTTATCCCCCTCTTTCCCATTTTCCCGAATAAAATCCGTAGTTTTGTAATCCAAAATAATATATCGTAGAGACGTTGCATGCAACGTCTCTACCAAAAAACCATGATTGACCAACCAACCATAGACCGCATTACCGAAGCCGCACAGATACAAGATGTGGTGGGCGATTTCGTTACGCTGCGCAAACGCGGGGTGAATTTGCTCGGTCTGTGTCCGTTCCACGGTGAGAAAACGCCTTCGTTCACGGTTTCGCCTGCCAAAGGCATTTTCAAATGTTTTGGTTGCGGAAAGGGAGGTAACTCGGTGCATTTCATTATGGAGCACGAGCAGCTTGGCTACACCGAGGCACTGAAATACCTGGCTCGTAAGTACCACATCGAGGTGCAGGAGCGGGAACTCTCGCCCGAGGAAATGGCCGTGCGCAACGACCGTGAATCCATGTTTCTGGTCAACGAATTTGCACAAAAACACTTTACTTCAACGCTCCACAACCATATCGACGGCAAATCCATCGGGCTTGGTTATTTCCGCGAACGTGGTTTCCGCGACGATATCATTCAGAAATTCCAACTCGGTTACAGTCTGGAGCAGCGTGATGCCTTTACGCAAGCCGCTCTGAAAGCCGGTTACAACAAAGAATACCTTGTAAAAACAGGTCTGACGCTTGAGAATGAAAGCGGACAAACTACCGACCGTTTCCGTGGCCGGGTGATGTTTCCGGTTCATTCACTGTCGGGCAAAGTAGTTGCTTTTGGTGGTCGCATACTCAAGAAGGATGACAAAATGGCGAAGTACGTCAACTCGCCCGAATCGGAAATTTACCACAAAAGCAACGAACTTTACGGAATCTTTTTCGCCAAGCAAGCCATCGTCAAACAGGATCGTTGTTTTTTAGTGGAAGGTTACACCGATGTGATTTCGATGCACCAAAGCGGTATCGAAAACGTGGTGGCTTCGTCGGGAACATCGCTTACACCGGGACAAATCCGCCTTATTCACCGCTTTACTGAGAATGTTACGGTTATTTACGATGGCGATGCTGCCGGTATCAAAGCTTCCATTCGTGGTATCGATTTATTATTGGAAGAAGGATTAAATATAAAGGTCCTACTCCTACCCGATGGCGATGACCCCGACTCCTTTGCCCGCAAAACAAATGCTTCCGATTTTATTGAATATGTGGAGCGAAACGCTTCCGACTTTATACGTTTCAAAACCAATCTGTTGCTGACTGATGCCGGAAATGACCCCGTGAAACGTGCCGGACTGGTGCTGGACATTGTGCGAAGCATTTCCATCATTCCTAATTCGGCTATCCGAAGCGAGTATGTAAAAGAATGTAGCACATTGCTGAACGTGGAAGAGCAAATGCTTTACTACGAAATCAACAAGCTTAAAAATTCGGAACAGGAAAAAAATGCCACCCGTCGACAGAATGAAATACCGGAACAGTCAGATTCACCCGAAAGTGATGCAATAGCCCGTATAAGTTCGTCATCAAAATTTGAGGATCAGGAACGTAATATTTTGCAGATTCTGGTGAAGTATGGTCAAGCAATTTTCTATTATGCCGACGAAGAAAAACAACTACCTGTTACAGTGGGTGATTATATTCTGGAAGAGTTGGAGAAAGATAATCTGCTGTTTTATAACGAAGTTCACACACTGATTTTGGAAGAATACAAACTGAATCACAAAATGGATGGTTTTGTGGCAGAACGTTTTTTTCTGTATCATCCCAATTCCAGAGTCAGTATTCTGACCGCTGATTTAGTTACGGAAAAATACACACTCAGCAAGGTTCATTCCAAGGTGAAAAAAGTAGAAACCGATGCAGAACGATTGATAGAACTGGTTCCACGAGTGGTTTTTGAGTTTAAAAACAGCCTGATACTGGATATGATTAAACAAAAACTGCTTCAGTTGAAAGCTGCCAGCGAAATGAAAAACAACAGCCTTGTAGACCAGATTATGCAGGAAATGAAGCAGTTGGATGAGGTAAAAAAACAACTCTCCAAGACCTTGGGAGAGAGAATAATAATAAAATTGTAATTTGATATATACAAACCATTTAATGCACAAATTATGAAAACAATCCGGGTAATTATGTTTTTTGTAATTCTTTTTGGATGCGGAATCTTAAAAGCAGAAAACATCAAAGAAACTAACGCCGATTCTACTCAACTTCAAAAGGTAGATTCGTCAAAAACCAAACAACTGTATCTGGTTACCAAGTTGAATAAAGTTGAATATGTTTGTGAAATTTTGAGTGATGATGGACGTGAAGTACTCATTCTAACAGATAATCTGGGAAAGATTTACATCCCGAAATCTGATATCGGTAGTATTGAAAAAATTAAGGACAAAAATTCGGTTGTTCGTGGTGAGTATTATGATGCCGGCCCATTCACAACTCGCTATTCCTTCACTACCAATGGATTTCCGTTGAAAAAGGGGTCAAACTATGCAATAATAAATCTCGACGGCCCTGAAGTACATTTTGCAGTAACCGACAATTTTAGTGTAGGTATTATGTCAACCTGGATTGCAAGTCCTTTTGTGTTTGTTCTGAAACAAAGTTTTAAGTCATCCAATGAAAATGTGCATTATTCAGTCGGAACTTTATTAGGAACATCAGGATATTTGGGGAATTTTGACATTTACGGAGGTTTACCATTTGCAAATGTTACGTTTGGTAATGTAAAAAACAATCTGACAATTTCTGTCGGGTATGGATTTTTAGGCTCATTTTCAGATTCAAAATATAGTATTGGCGCACCTATTCTTTCTATTGCCGGAATAACAAAAGTTGGAGCAAAAGCAAGCTTTATTTTTGATAGTATGTTTGGATTTATAACATCAACTACTAAATCAGATGTGTATTCGCAAATATTTCCTTTTTGGAGTTCAGCATATACAACAACTAAATCATTTGGGTTTTGTTTAATGCCCGGAATGCGATTTCAGACTAAAGAGAACAGTGCATTTCAGGTTTCATTAGCCGGAGTATCGATTTATAATTTTGAAACAAGAACTCCTGTTACTTTCCCCATGCCCATGTGTACGTGGTTTTATAAATTTTAAAAACATACTAAATAAGAATGTTTCTGTTCCACGAAATAATTTTCGGACCTATCCACAGCCGTCGGTTGGGGCTTTCGCTGGGTGTAAACCTGCTGCCTGTCGATGCTAAGATATGCTCGTTTAACTGCATTTACTGCGAATGTGGTTTCAATACCACCATGCAGGAATCGCCCATACCAACCCGTGAACAGGTACGAGAAACGCTCGAAGCTAAGTTGCAGCAAATGGTAGCCGAAGGTCAGATTCCCGATGTGATTACCTTTGCCGGAAACGGTGAACCCACGCTTCATGCTGAATTTGAAGGAATAATTGATGATACAATTGCTTTGCGGAATACTTACTGTCCGACAGCCAAAGTAAGCGTGTTATCTAATTCCACACGTGTTCACAAACCCCATATTTTCAGGGCACTTAATAAAGTAGATAACAATATCCTGAAATTCGATTCGGCAATCGACCGCACCATGAAACTGATGGATCAACCAGTAGGTAAACATATTAATGTGGCCTGGTTTATTGAACAATTGAAGAAATTTGATGGTCGGTTGATTATTCAAACCATGTTTCTGCGTGGTAAAGTAAACGACGAAAAACTCGATAATACAACCGATGAAGAAGTTGAAGCCTGGATTTCAGCTTTGGAACAAATCCGCCCAAAACAGGTAATGATGTATAGTCTCGACCGAGAAGCACCTACCCAAACCCTTCAGAAAGTTAGTATTGAGGAATTGAACGTTATTGCTGAAAAGGTCAGGGCGAAAGGTTTTGAAGTTTCGGTGGCTGGATGAAAATATTAATCGCACCACTCAATTGGGGATTGGGTCATGCCACGCGCTGTGTACCAATAATCCAAAAACTTACTGAGGAAGGTCATGAGCCGGTGATTGCTGCTGATGGTTATCCGCTCACCTTTTTAAAACAGGAATTTCCCACGCTTCGATTTATAGAATTTCCTTCGTATTCGGTGTATTATGCTGCCGGAAAATCGCAGGTGGGAGCAATGTTGTTTAATTTACCCACTATTATTACCGGCATTATTAGGGAGCATTTCTGGCTGAGAGGCATACTTCAAACCGAGCATTTCGATCAGGTTATTTCCGATAATCGTTTTGGAATGTGGAATCGTCGGGTTCATTCGGTTTACATCACTCATCAACTGATGGTGAAAATGCCTGAAAATCTAAAGTTTCTCGAACTGTTCGTTCATCGGTTTCACAAAGCTTTTATCAAACAGTATGACGAATGTTGGATTCCCGACCGTGCTGAAAATGGGGGTCTTTCAGGTGATTTGGCGCACAAATACCCGTTACCTCACAATGCAAAGTTTATCGGAACACTTTCACGCTTTCAGGGGTTGGGAAATACAAAACAAGATACAAATTATGAAGTAGTGGCAGTTATTTCTGGCGTTGAACCACAACGAACAATTTTTGAGGAGAATTTACTTTTAGAATACAGAAACAAAAATGAACGGATGTTGATTGTTCAGGGTCAACCTCAAACCGAAAAAATTTCAAAACAAATTGGAAGTATTACGTTGGTTTCGCACCTGCCTGATCCAGAATTGGCGACTGTGTTACTTGGCTCAAAGAAGATAATTTGCCGCTCGGGTTATTCGAGTATCATGGATTTGGATGCACTGAATTGTTTGAGTAAAGCCGAATTAATACCAACACCCGGACAAACTGAACAGGAATACCTTTACTCAGTTCATAGTTTATAGTTGAGATGACTAGTTAACCATTTTCCTGATTAACTACTCAACTAACTCTATGTATATCAGCAAAGGTTCGTTTTACACCCCGTTTGAAATGAACATCAGAATAACCAAAAATCACAAACAAACCTTCGCGTGATTTGAACTTTATTCCCCATTTTTCTCGGAAAAGACGGGCTTTTTTACCATTTTGTATAAACGGATGAACAGCTCCAAGCATGCACGTTCCCAGTCCGAGGCTTTCACCTGCAAGCATAGCATAAGTTGCGGCAATAATCGGGTCAGCCGGGTCGGTATAAGGTGTGCCGTAGAAATACATGGCAAGGGGAGCATCGTAATTTATCCAGTTGTCGCCTTTATCCATTTCGTCGACATAGATATCGAATACCGGTTTGATAAATTCCCGCATCATTTCGTCGTTTGCTTTGCCCCAAAAAGGCCGCATCAGAGTCATGAACCAATTGGAAGACATCCAGCGGATACTTTTAAGATAAACTGAAAACTCCTCGGCAAAAATACGAACCTGAGTTTTATTTTCTAGCACAAGTACATGAACATCAGAGGGTGGAAGACCCATTGGTGCTGTTTGAGCTGCTTCCAAAATCTGGTTTATCTTCTCATTTTCAACAGGTTTATCTTTAAATTTTCGGATACTGCGACGACGTTGCAATAGTGCCAGTAGATTATCATAAGTTGGCGCTGATTTCTTATCAGGCAAATTGAATAATTGAACCGGAGAAAGTGTTCTGCCTTCAATTGCAATTGCACCCGTTGGGCAAACCATCATACAATGTCCGCATGCCACACATCCAAATACCGGATTCTCACTGACAACAGCTTTCTGATTGATGAGAGTAAGTCCTAAATCTGAACATACTTTTACACATTGTCCGCAACCTTCACATTTCTCTGAATCAATTGTGATAGTTGCTGATTCTTTTGTTCTGGAGGTAGGAATAGCCATAACCCTTAAATTGAAAGATATTATTGATTACAAAAATAGGAAATTTATTTCATACAAATAAGCCGCTGAAAATAAATTTCAACGGCTTTCAGCTAACTAAACTAATCAAAATCAATATTTAACACCTCTCAAATTATTTTCTTTCGTCTTTTTTTGTGGAATTGTCCCTTGTTTCGCGTTGCGGTTCTTTTACCGCTGGTTTTATAGTTGGTGTTGGTCTTTGTTCAGTTGTACGTGGTTGAACCACCGGCGGATTACTTGTTCTGGGTGGATTTTCCCTGTGTATTGTATTATTTTGATTTCCGTTATCATAGCGAGTTGCTGGTTGTGTCACCCTGGTGTTATTGTTAGTTGGTGGCGTATAAGTATTATTCGAAGGTGAATTAGAATTTCTGTTCCGGTCATTATTTAACCAACCATTATTGGTTCTATTTGTGGGTTCTGTATTAGTACGGTTCTGGTAAGAGTTGTTATTATCTCTTTTCAAGGTACTGTTTTCCTGATTTCGTTGAGTGGGAGTATAACCGGAAGAGCGATTATATGTATTTTCGCTATTTCTGTTCACTTTGTTTTCATTGGAATTTATATTGTTTGCCGAACGGTTTCCACCATTTCGCATACTACCGTTTCGGTTGAACTCAAAATCACGTTTGTTGCGTACATCAGTGTTTCTGCTGGTAAATGAATGATCTGGATATCTGGTGGCATAGTCGTTACGACTAATGGTTGTGCGGATATCAAGCACTGAAGTATTTCTAACGATATTTGAATAATAATATCTGTGATCATGATTAATATGTCCGTAAACATTTGACATATAAACATTTAATGCAAAAGGACTGTGATGATGATAATAAGAAGGATAATAGCCCCAATAATAAGGAGAATGCCATCTGTTATAATTTTCACCCCAGAAGAATCCAAAAATATTAGGAGTATAATAATAAGCCGGTTCAATAATATAATTCGGACCATAAATATAAGGGTCACCTATTACCTGAACAGATGTGTTGTTATTTTGATCTTTGTCAACCACGATTGTTGCAACATCCTGATACACATTGGTATCTAAAACAGCTTGAATAACAACCACATGCGTATTGTTTCGCATGTCTTCTACCACACGAAGATAATCCACCTGACCATCGTTGTTAAGGTCGAGATTTGATATATTACTATCATAATCGTTAAGTTTGTTTTCAAATTCTTCCAAATTCTTGGATTCTCCAAAAACAGTTGCGACAGCTTTTAAGTCCAGATTATTGCTGATATCGTTATTTTCAGCTTGTACCGTGTAGGTTTTTTGTGCTACACATTGTGTTGTTAACAATAAAATTATTACTAACAGACTTGTTATTTTTACTGCTTTCATGATTGTAGATTTTTGCGGTTATTACTTTTTTGAATTCAACCGATAATGTAAATTTACCGTTTAATGTTTCTAACCAATTTCTGTGCCAAACTATGAAATTGTTGATGATTGAAAAAATAATTCAACTAAAATATTCTTTATCTACCAACTTATCAGCTAATTATGTTTTATAATTTAAGCTATTATTTTTGAGATTCATAAGATTAAAAACTGATTGATTTGGAGTTTAATTCAAATTTCCACTTTTTTCGTACCTTTGCATTTAAACCGCATTATTTTTATGACTAATTTGGATCTGTTTATTTTAATTCCCATTGTAATGGGTTTTATTTTTGGATTATTCAAGGGTTTGATAAAGGAAGTAGCCTCACTTGCTGCTATCGTGTTGGGAATTTATGGTGCAAAAGTATTTGCTCCTTCCGTTTCCAGTTTTTTTATTCAGTCTTTAGCCTTTTCTCCCAAGACAGCAGTTCCATTTTCGTGGCTTTTTCTGTTTATACTTATTGCCTCGATTCTCATTTTTATCGCAAAAACACTAGACAAATTTTTTGATTCCATTGCACTTGGTGGATTGAATAAACTTTTGGGAGGTTTATTTGCTGCATTTAAATATGCATTGATTGTGAGTGTATTACTTAATGTATTTGATGCTATCGACAGTCGTTTTTCGCTTATAAAACCCAAAGCAAAAGCCGAGTCTATTGGTTACCAGCCCATTTTAGGACTTGCGCCTAAATTATGGGAAAAAAGTAAAGAAACCAACGTTTTCGAAATCAAAAAAAAGTCTGCTGATGAAGAGAATGAAAGTCAAAACCACCGCTGATGATGTGGAGCTTTTTGCAGAACAATCAACTGGGCTTAAGTCTAATTTTTCAAAGTATGATTTAGAATGTGGTTGCGATGAAGCTGGTCGAGGGTGCTTAGCCGGACCTGTAGTTGCTGCTGCAGTGATTTTACCACGAGATTTTGAAAATCCCATTCTCAATGATTCCAAACAATTAACCGAAAAAGAGCGAGATGCCCTTCGACTTATAATTGAAAAGGAAGCTCTTGCATGGGCTGTGGCTGAGGTGGATAATCATGAAATTGATGAAATCAATATACTTAATGCTTCCATTCTGGCTATGCATAGAGCTATTGATAAACTGAGTATCAAACCAGAGTTTATTATTGTTGACGGAAACAAGTTTAAACCCTATGAAGATATTCATTACCAAACCATTGTAAAAGGCGACAGTAAATACCTGTCAATTGCTGCCGCTTCCATTTTAGCTAAAACTCATCGCGATGAACTTATGCAGTTATTGCATGCTGAATTTCCCATGTACGACTGGGACAACAATAAAGCATATCCAACTCCAAAACACCGTGCAGGAATCAGAAAATATGGCACAACGACCTACCACCGAATGACTTACGATTTATTAGGTGAGAGGAAACAGTTGGACAAAATCAGGAAAGAGAATAAAAATAATGAATAAAACTTAGAACGGATACCCTATAGCAAAATGCAATGCGAAATCTTCATTAATACTAGGGCTCATCCGCCACTTATCATTTCTACTTAAAATAGCCGGATTGAAAAGTTTTACCCCTACATCAATACGGGCAATGAAGAATGAAAAATCAAAACGAAATCCAGCCCCATAAGCAATAGCTATTTGATTCATAAATGTGTCAAAACGGAATGTACCTCCAGATTGTGTTTCGTAATCTTTTATTGTCCAGATGTTTCCGGCATCTAAGAATAAAGCACCTTCCCATATACCTATCAATTTAGCCCTGTATTCCATGTTCATATCCAGTTTCACATCACCCACTTGGTTAAAATCGCGTGGTAATCCAATAATCCTTCTATAAACTCCCGGTCCGAGAGTGCTTTCGCTCCAACCGCGAACGCTGTTTGCACCACCACTATAAAATCGTTTTTCAAACGGAATGACATCGGCATTTCCATAAGGCACGCCAAGACCTAAGTCCAAATGATATACAAAACGGTTATTTTTATCAAAAATCTGATGATGAGTAATATTATATTCTCCTTTGATGTATTGAGAAAACCGAACATTGAAAATTTTGTAGTATCCAGTTGTATCAGCGTGTCCAAATAAATGACTCAATCCATTTAAAACATTACCTGCTGTTTCGATAGTATAACGTGATACTGAATAATTCTGGAGTGGGCGGTTGGCATTAAAAGTGGTAAAAGATCCTCCATAACCCATTCTCCAAATTAAATGGTCAAGGTAATTGTAGGGATTAAAGATTGGATTGAGTGGATTCAGATAATTAATCCGAAATGCATCGCTGATATAGGGAAAATGAACATAGCTCAAATCGAAAAGCTGAAAATTGTGTCTGTATTTTCCTCTTATCCATGAATAGTTTACACCTGACCCTATATTAGTAGTGGTAAATTCACCGGGACGTGATTGGTAACTGAATGAACCCGTAAACTCAGTATTGGCATGAATATTACGTTTAAAATCATAACTACCCACAGGTAGTAAAAAACGGGGAAATTTCAAGCCTGCTTGAATACCGTATTCCTGAGCCCAAACTCCATCCTGCCATTCAGCAGCAACACGACCTGTAAGAGTCAGATTCTCAGCCCCTTTAAATAGATTGCGGTTATTTGAGCTGATATTTAAAGCACCACCCCAATAACCTGCAGTATAAGTTCCTTCCATTTCAGCAGAAAACGAAATGGTTTTTGATGGAATAACGATTATATTACAGTCAAGTTCATTGCTCCCCGTTTCTTTGAAACTTATATTTACATATTTAATTGGTCCAAGGGCGTTCAATGAAGAATAGGTTTTTTCTACCATTTCGTCACTGTAAATTGCTTTAGGGTTAATGTACGTATTCTGTACCAAAGCATCAAGTGATAATATGCGTTTTTTTGGCGTAACGAGAGTGAAATCACGGAAATGAAGTGTATCGAATTCTGTTATATTCACCTGATTTGCAGCGATATTAACATCTGTATTTGTAAAAAAAACTACTTTTCTGATTGTATATTGTTTAAAAATAATCTTACTTACCGAATCGAATGAACGTTTAAGGTTTTCACGCAACTCAAGCGTCATATTAACTTTGTGTGTACTAAATGTACTGTCTGCAGTGTACGATAGGAATTCTTTATTGAAATTATAGTATCCTTGTTGTCTAAAGCGATTACTTATACGTTCACGTTCGGCATTTAACACATCCACATCAAAAAGCATTCCTGACTTGATCAGTGATTTAGATGTATCGTTTGCAATCTGGTTAAGCAAATCGTTGCGAAGGTCAGTTTTGAAATCATTCAAACGATAAGGCTTGTTTGACTTTACAAAATACTCAACAGATGCTTTTTTGTTTTTTATACTAACATTACTTTGAACTTTGGAGTTAACATATCCTTTGTTAGCAAGGAGTAATTGTAATTGCTGAACCGTTAACGAAGTAAGCGACTGATTATAAAGAACCGGTGGGTCACCAATTTTATGAAATATACTGTTTAGAAAACGATTGAATTTTTTAGTGGTATCTTTTGGTGCCCAGTTATAAAGTCCCAATTGCATACGCCATACCCCAAAAACAGCTGCATTAGGTGTTTGACGAACGTAATCCTTAAGGTCATCACGCTTTACATCTTTATTATCGGATTTTATGGTTACTTTATCAAGTAGATACTCACCATTTGGTACAAATTTAGTACTATTGCAAGCCGAAAACAGCAAAACAGCAGCCAAATATTTTACATACCAGCGTAGCTTCATAATTTATACTCCAAAATGATTTAAAAATTTTCTGCAAATATAGCTTTTTATCGTTTTCTTTGTTAGCTTTGTGACAACAAATTTTAAAGCTAGTAATCATCAAATGATTTCAAAATCTAAAATAAAACTTATAAATAGTCTTTCGCAAAAGAAATTTCGTGACGAAACCGGACTTTTCTTGGCTGAAGGAACAAAGCTCATTTCTGATTTAGCTACTTCATTCAATTGTTCATTCCTTGCAGGAACTCCCGAATGGTTTCAGCAAAATAAATCTATTAATGCACTCGAAACAATTGAAGTTGAGGTAGATGAATTAAAGAAAATTTCAAATCAGAAGTCACCTCAGGGTGTTCTTGCTGTTTTTCAAAAACCAATCTATGAAATTAATGAGCAAGAATTACGCCTTAGTTTGGCATTAGATGAAGTGCAGGATCCCGGGAATTTAGGAACCATTATTCGTGTAGCAGACTGGTTTGGCATTTCAGATATTTTTTGTTCCGAAAATTCCGCAGATGCTTTTAGTCCCAAAACTGTTCAGGCAACCATGGGTGCTTTGTCACGTGTAAGAGTACATACAGTTAATTTAGAAAATTTTCTGAAAATCTATCAATCTAAAATGAAAGTTTATGGAACCTTTATGGATGGTGAAAATATTTACACAAAAACATTAACACAAACCGGAATTCTAGTAATGGGAAATGAAGGTAATGGCATTTCTTCGAGAATTGAAAAGTTAGTTACTGACCGATTACTAATTCCAAATTTTCCAGAAGGAGAGATTACGTCAGAATCATTAAATGTTGGAGTCGCTACAGCTTTGGTTTGTGGGGAATTCAGACGAAGAATTCAAAAAGTATTAAAATGAAATATACTCATCAGCAAAGATTAAGAATAAAACGTCATAAAAAAAACAAAGCTTTCTCGGAATGAGAAAGCTTTGTTTTTTAAAGATGCAGAAATTTTATTTCTTTGAAGCTTCAATAGATACTTTTCTGAATTCTTTCAATAATTTTTCCAAATCCAGCGAACTTTTACGAGCACGAGTACCAGCTGCTTTATTTCCTTTTTCTACTTGCAAATCTGCATCTGTTGCAAAAGCCTCAAATTCGGCTTTGATTTTGTTTACTAATTCTTTCATTTTCGAATATTGGTTAAGTTGTTTTTAATTGACCGTAATGACACAGCCGATAATATTTCGTGCAAATATAGTCATTTGAACATAATTTCAAATAATATAAGGCAGAAAGTTTAGTTTTCCAGTAAAATTTTCTTCTCAAACCATAAATATTGATGTATTTTTGTAAATATTTGAGTTCAGAGACCTTAGTAACTAGTGCATTTAACACTTTGGATGCAAGAATGATATATTGTTTCAGATAGGAGTTATAGTTTATCTCTATTGTTTTCATCAAAATATTTTGTAATTAAGATAAGTGACACAGTATTTTTTACGTATAAAGATTTGAAAGAATTTTGAATTAGAATGAGATATTGTCTATTTCTACTTTAGTAAATTAAAGATTAAACCTTCACCTATAATCTGAAAAAAAAAAAATCAGTAATAATTTATTCGTGACGAAATTGAACTTATACCTCAACAAACCCAATTGAGTAACTATAAAAAATCAAATTACGAAATCAAACAAGTAGACCGAATAATTCTTTAACGAACTTTAGTTCCTCCCATCATCCCAAATCAATATGCTCAGCCTGAATATCTTCGTTCAGGAAAATGGAAGCTGAGGATGCAAATTTCTCTACCGACTCAGTTGTCAGGTAACGTATTGAGCCATTCTTCGTGCAGAGTTCGTCCATCTCAGGGTGGCGTTGCAGGTAATCTACAAGGCTTTGTGCCACTATATCGCCCTGCGAAACAACCGAAACACCTTCGGGCAACAGCGATTTTATTTTATCGGCCACCAGTGGATAATGTGTGCAACCAAGCATTACAGCATCAATCAGTGGATCAGCAGCAAGCAAATGCTCCACGTTTTTGCGGATAAAATAATCAGCTCCGGGCGAGTTATGTTCGTTATTCTCAATCAGCGGAACCCACAATGGACAAGCTTCGGAAGTAACCACAATATTTTCATGCAACTTTGCTATTTCGAGCGGATAGGAATTGGACTGAACAGTTCCAACAGTTGCCAGCAAGCCAATATGGTTGGTTTTGGTCATTGCTCCAACGGCTTCTACAGTAGGACGAATAACGCCCAACACACGCCGGTTTGGGTCAATCAGGGGTAAGTCTTTTTGCTGAATGGTGCGTAATGCCTTAGCCGAAGCCGTGTTACAGGCCAGCACCACTAACTTACAACCCATTTCAAACAATTGATTCACACATTCCAATGTAAATTTATACACCACGTCAAACGAACGTGTTCCGTAAGGCGTGCGGGCATTGTCACCCAGATAAATATAATCGTATTGAGGTAGTTCGGTGCGGATTTTCTCCAGAATCGTCAAACCTCCGTAACCCGAATCGAAAATACCGATTGGTCCGGATGCAGATGAAAATGTTTCATGCTTCATGTTTTATTTTCTTGACTCTTGGTTCTACTATCTTTGTTTTATTAGTCAAATACCTGACCGGCATTATTGCTCATCTGAACCATCTTATCGTACTCAGCAGGCGACAAATCGAGGTAATAATAGTTTTGTGGGTTCATGATAGTTCCCTTATAATGAACCTCGTAGTGTAAGTGAGGACCGGTTGATTTTCCGGTACTGCCAATAAGCCCGATAATATCACCACGTTTAACTTTCTGACCATTTCGTACTTTGATGGCACTCATGTGTCCATACAAGGTAATGTAACCATATCCGTGATTTATCTGTACACAATTCCCATAACCCTGTTCCCAACCTGCACCAACTACTACACCGTTTCCAGTTGCAAAAATGTTAGTTCCGGTAGGTGCTGTAAAGTCCATACCTGCATGAAAACGTCGTGTATGGTAAATAGGATCCATTCGCCAACCATAACCGGAAGCCATGTATTTCAGGTTTTTATTCAGTACAGGTTGAATGGCCGGAAGATTTTCGAGCATAGTTTCCTTGTTTCTGGCAAGTAACACAAGTTCATCATACGATTTGGACTGAATATATATTTCCTTTTTCAGTTCATTCAATTTTTTGGATGTGGATACTACAATTTCCGAGTTGGTCATGTCCAGTAACTGTTCGTAATAATCGGTATTTGCAGAAGTTCCTCTTCGGACAGAGAGTGGAATCGGATCAGCTTGAAAAACCACACGATATAAATTATCGTCCCGTTGTTCAAGATCGCTCATAACATAACGTACTTCCTGCAACTGTTTTTCAAGAACCTTGTACTGAGCTTCCATGTGTGACTTTTCCTGTACAAGTTGCTTTTCTTCAGGCGACTGAATAGTGGAAACAAAGATAAAAAAGAATATTAAACCGAGTGATACTCCTGAAAGTGCATGAATTGCAGCTTGCTTGAGCCAATGAGCAATATTGTGCTCAATCTGTTCATAACTGAGCGTATCTGGATTAAACTGGAACTTATTTTTTGCCATAAGATAAATTTATTTTTACCAAAAAATAAAAGAACAAATTCTATGGTAAAAATTTCAGTAAATTAAATGAAAATCAATCGCTTCTGAAAGAAAATCAACCCTTTATTGCATTTTTTAGTACAACAATTGCTACAAAAGTAATAAATTTGAGCTACTTTTGCAGTCTTTATTTGATATTATTAACCCTCCGAAGGATATTTGCCTTCGGCGATATGACCTTCGGTGATATTATTTCATGATATTAACCTTCTTCGAATGTGTATTTTTATCAATATCACGACCGTAGGGAGTAATATCAATATAGTTAGTATTGCGACCATAGGGAGCAAATATCGATCAATATCGCAAAGCAAAATAACATTTTAAATATGACTTCACAAGAAATTCGTCAATCTTTTCTCGATTTTTTTGCATCGAAAGGGCACAAAATTGTTCCGTCGGCACCCATGGTAATCAAAGATGATCCTACTTTGATGTTTACCAACGCCGGAATGAACCAATTCAAAAACATTATTTTGGGTAACGATCCGATTAAGTATTCGCGTGTTGCCGACTCACAAAAATGTCTTCGCGTAAGCGGAAAACACAACGACCTGGAAGAAGTTGGTCACGATACGTACCACCACACCATGTTCGAAATGTTGGGTAACTGGTCGTTTGGCGATTATTTCAAAAAAGAAGCTATCGAATGGGCTTGGGAATACCTGGTTGACGTATTGAAACTGGATACCGACCGCCTTTATGTAACCGTTTTCGAAGGTTACGCTCCCGAAGGTTTGGAACGTGACGATGAAGCAGCTCAAATCTGGGAACAATTCCTGCCCAAAAGCCGTATTATCAACGGAAATAAAAAAGATAATTTCTGGGAAATGGGCGATACAGGACCTTGTGGCCCCTGCTCCGAAATACATATCGACATCCGCGATAACGAAGAACGCGCAAAAATTGACGGTTTGACACTCGTAAACGGAAGTCACCCGCAAGTAATTGAGATTTGGAACAACGTATTCATGCAATACAACCGCAAAGCCGACGGCTCGCTCGAAGGACTTCCTGCTAAGGTAATTGATACCGGCATGGGCTTCGAACGATTGTGTATGGCTATGCAGGGCGTTCAATCGAACTACGACACCGACGTTTTCACACCTATCATTGCCGAAATTGGCAGCGTATGTGGTTCCGAATATGGCAAGGACGAAAAAGTGGATATCGCCATGCGCGTTATTGCCGACCACGTTCGTACCATTGCATTTTCTATTACCGACGGACAGTTGCCTTCAAATGCCAAAGCCGGTTATGTAATTCGTCGTATCCTGCGGCGTGCAGTACGTTACGGTTATACTTTCCTCGGTCAACGTCACGCTTTCATGTACAAACTGATCAATGTGTTGAGCGAAAACATGGGTAAGGCTTATCCGGAATTGGTTTCGCAAAAAACGCTGATTGAAAAAGTAATCAAGGAAGAGGAAGAATCATTCCTGCGCACGCTCGAAACCGGTATCCGTTTGCTCGACAAAGTGATGGCCGACTCGAAAGCTGCTGCTAAAACTGAAATTGAAGGCAAAGTGGCCTTTACACTATACGACACGTTTGGATTTCCATTGGATTTGACCGAATTGATTTTGCGTGAAAACAATTTCACCGTAAATATCGATGAGTTTACCTCCGAAATGCAAAAACAAAAAGAACGTGCACGCAATGCTGCTGCTACAGAAACCGGCGACTGGGTAACCGTACGTGAAGGCGACAGCGTGTTTGTGGGCTACGATTTTACATCGTTCGATACCGAAATTCTGCGTTACCGCAAGGTGAAACAAAAAAATCAGGAATACTACCAACTCGTACTTTCGAACACCCCTTTCTATGCCGAAATGGGAGGTCAGGTAGGCGATTGTGGTGTATTGGTTTCGGATGACGAAAGAATCGAAATTCTCGATACTAAAAAAGAAAACAACTTAGCAGTTCATATTGCCAAACAACTTCCTTCGGACGTTACGGCTACATTTACGGCTACAATTGATACCGAAAAACGCAAGGCAACCGAATGTAATCACTCGGCTACGCATTTGCTTCACGAAGCTTTACGCGAAGTGCTGGGTACACACGTTGAGCAAAAAGGTTCGTACGTAAGTCCCGATGCATTGCGTTTCGACTTCTCGCATTTCCAAAAACTGACGAAAGAAGAAATTCGTGCCGTGGAAGCTATTGCTAACCGCAAAATTCGCGAAAACTACGCGTTGAACGAAATGCGCGACACCCCTATTGCTGAGGCACAAGCACTTGGAGCGATGGCTCTATTTGGCGAAAAATACGGCGAAACAGTTCGCGTTATTCAGTTTGGCACATCTACCGAGCTTTGTGGTGGTACTCACGTGCAAGCTACCGGCGAAATTGGTCTGGTACGCATTGTTGCCGAAACGTCTATTGCAGCCGGTATCCGTCGTTTGGAAGCTATCTCGGCTAAAGGTGTTGAAAAACTACTTGACGAACAACAAGATTTCATTGCTGATGCCCGTGAGTTTTTCAACAATACACCCGATTTGATGTCGGCTATTCAGAAATCAATTGAAGAAAACAGCGATTTGAAGAAACGTGTGGAAAACTTTATGCACGAAAAAATCATGAACCTGCGCGATATTCTTATTGAGGAAGCGAAAGTGATAAATGACATTAAAGTCATTATGGTTGATGCTGAATTACCTGCAGATGCTGTGAAAACACTTGCATTCCAAATTCGTAATGTGGTGAGTGAAAAACTATTCTTTGTAGCTGGATGCATATTTGATGGCAAACCATCGTTGACAATCCTTATTTCCGATGATTTAGTTTCCAGTGGATTAAATGCCGTAAACATTGCCCGTGATGCTGCCAAAGAAATTCAGGGCGGCGGTGGCGGACAACCATTCTTTGCTTCGGCCGGTGGTAAAAATCCCGAAGGAATAAAGAAAGCTATCGAAAAAGCACTGGAAGCAGTAAAATAAGATCACATATTCCGACTAAAGAATTACAATAAAAGCAAGGTGCTGAGGATATCAATTTCAACACCTTGCATTTTTTTTGAAACATATTGCTTTTTCAGCTTTTATTCTTCAGGCCTTTATTTCCAAAATGTCGCTTAATTTGGTCGTGTAGCAGGGCGATAGTTTTTCGTTTTTCAGTTTCCATTTTCGGTCGAAACCCTGAGCTGCTATTTTCACTTTCTGCTTTCCAAACGATTCATTCAGGCTGTCCATCACTCCCATTATTTTATTGAATTTGTCACGATTGCGTACATCAAATAAATCTTGCTGAAATGGACGTTCCGGTACTATTTCGTTTATAATTACCCCGGCTTTCTTGTAGCGATAACCGTCTTTATAAATCGTTTTCAAGCCGGCAAGAGCTACCCGGATTAATTCGGTGGTGTCGCTTGTTGGAACAGGTAGTGGCAGTACAATTTGATTGGCATATTTGGGTTCGTTTGTGGCAAAGGGATTGGTATGGATAAAAACCATAACTACCGAAGCCAGTGAGTGTTGTTTTCGTAGTTTTTCGGCACACGAAGCTGCAAAATTTGCCACTGCTTCTGAAACGGGTGCAAGTTCAGTTAATCGTTCACCAAAACTACGTGAGGTGCAGATAGATTTCTTGGTTACAGATCGATCCATTTCTATGCAAGGCGTACCACGCAACTCAAGCCAGGTTCGCTCGCCTGTGACACCCATTGTGTGGCGCACCCAGCTTTTGCTCCGTTGAGTAAAATCCCATGCTGTATTAACACCATAATACTGTAGTTTTTTGGAATACTGCCGACCAATACCCCAAACATCGCCAATATCAAACAGTTTCAAGGCTTTTTCACGCTTTTCATCTGTGTCAATAACACAAACTCCCTTGTAGTTTTTGTATTTCTTGGCAAACTTGCTGGCTACCTTGGCCAGTGTTTTGGTGGGAGCAATGCCCAGACTAACAGGTATTCCTGTATTTTGGGTGGTGGTTTGTACAATTTTTGCCCCGAATTCATGCAGATTTATTTTTTCAAATCCATCAAACAACAGAAATGCCTCATCGATGGAATAAATCTCTATCTCTGGAACGAAACTTTGCAAGATAGTCATTACCCGGTGTGACAAGTCCCCATACAGCACGTAGTTTGATGAAAAAACAGCAACTTTGTTTGTTTCAATCAGTTCCTTGAGTTTGTAAGCAGGCTCACCCATTGGAATTCCCAGTGTTTTGGCTTCGGACGAGCGCGCAATCACACAACCATCGTTGTTTGAAAGCACCAAAACGGGTTTGCCATTGAGCGAAGGATTAAAAACCCGCTCGCACGAGGCGTAAAAGTTATTGCAATCGAGTAAGCCGTACATAGGTATTGATATCTGTAACAAACTATGTAAAAAGATTAACAGTAATTGTCTGACTAATTTTTTCCAAATAAACTCGATCTATTTCATCCAATACATCAAAACATTCACTATCAACGTCAATTACTCCTGTAACTTCAGCTTTGGAATTAAGTATAGGCACAACAATTTCTGCCACCGAGCTGCTGCTACAAGCAATATGTCCGGGAAATTTTCCCACATCCGGAACGAGATAACTTTTTCTGTCTTTCCATGCAGTTCCGCAAACACCTTTTCCGTAGCCAATGCGGGTGCAGGCTATAGGACCCTGAAAAGGTCCGAGAACTAGTTCATTGTTTCTCACCAGATAAAAACCTACCCACAGCCAACCAAATGTTTCTTTCAATGCAGCAGTAATATTGGCCAGATTAGCAACAAGATCTGTTTCGCCCTGAATCAAAAACTGAATTTGTGGGATTAGAGATTCATAAATTTCAGCCTTAGTCCCTTTTATGCTTTGTAATTCTTCCGCCATTCTGATTTTTTATTGCAAAAATAGGTTTTTCGCTTCAAATGCATGTAAGAAAATCGAAGAAATTAAGTCAGAATTAAAAGGACTTCGGAATTATTCAGCTTTAGAGTAATTATTTGTTGATTACTAAAAAATATTGGGTTAACTGGAAAATAATTCTTTCCTTTGTGATTCTTTAAAAAATCAATAACAAATACATTTGTAAATTTAAAAAAGTATGAAAACAAATCTAATCAGACGGATTTCATTGGGAGTATTGTTGACTCTTACTATTTGTGCTACTGCACAACAAATGCCTCAGTTACCTATTGATCCGAAGGTGCGGTATGGAAAACTGGAGAATGGCCTGACTTATTATATTCGTGCCAACAAAGAGCCAAAACAACGTGCCGAATTTTTTATAGCTCAAAATGTAGGTGCAATTCTTGAAAACGACAATCAAAATGGGTTGGCGCATTTTCTGGAACACATGGCATTTAATGGCACAAAAAACTATCCGGGGAAAGGAATTATCAATTACATGGAAAAAATCGGTGTGAAGTTTGGAGCTAATATTAATGCCTATACATCGCTCGACGAAACAGTTTATAATTTGTCCGACGTACCAACTGTTCGCGATGGAATTATTGACAGTGCTTTACTTGTTTTGCACGATTGGTCGGGCTTTATTACCCTTGATGGTAATGAAATTAACGACGAACGGGGAGTGATTCGTGAAGAATGGCGTCAGGGAGCAGGTGCAGACCGACGGATGTGGAAAGAGTCAAACAAGTTGAAATATCCGGGCTCACAGTATGCGAAACGGGATGTGATTGGCGATACAGCTATTATTAATAATTTTGCTCATCAAACCATTCGCGACTTTTATAAAAAATGGTATCGTCCCGATTTACAAGCTATTCTGATTGTAGGCGATGTAGATGTGGATAAAATGGAAGCAAAAATAAAATCTGTTTTTGTTGATATAACTAAAAAAGAAAATACAGGAGAACGTCCGGTTTATCCGATTATGAACAATACAGCTCCCATAATTTCAATAGTAAAAGATGCAGAAGCCCGTATGACCCGTGTGGATTTGGAGTATAAACACGACAAATTACCGGCAGAAGTAAAACTCTCCATGCAGGGATATGGATTTCTAACGGTTAATTCCCTTATATCTACTATGATTTCTAATCGTTTTGAAGAAATAACTCAGCAGGCAGATGCTCCGTTTGTATATGGAGGTGCCGAATATGGCGAATTAGTGAAATCGAAAGATGCATTTCAAATGATTGCCGTGCCTAAAGAAGGTAAAGAACTGGAAGGTCTGACAGCTTTATTACTCGAAGCCGAAAAAATTAAACGTTTTGGATTCACAAATTCTGAATTGGAACGGGCTAAGACTGATTATTTGAAAACCCTGGAAAAATCATTCAATGAACGTGATAATCAAAAAAACAACTCACTGGTGCGGGAGTATGTTCGGAATTTTCTTACTCAGGAACCAATTCCGGGCATTGAATGGGAATATAATACAGTGAAAATGATGGCGCCACAACTTAAAATGGAGATGGTGAATGAAATTGCAAAGTCGTATGTAACCGACAGCAACCTAATTGTGTCTATTATGGCACCCGATAAAGAAGCCGTGAAAATTCCTGCTGTAGCTCAGATTCGGTTGGCAATAGAAAACTCAAAAAAAGCCGATTTAAAACCCCGTGCTGAAGAAGTTATGAATAAACCGCTTATTAAAAATGCGCCCAAACCGGGTAAAGTTGCTAAAACTACCGAAAATAAAGTGCTTGGAACTACTGAGTGGACATTAAGCAACGGCGTGAAAGTAGTTTTAAAACCTACAACTTTCAAAAAGGATGAAATTTTGCTAACAGCTTTCAGTAATGGCGGTCTTTCAAAAGTGAAAAATATTGCTGATTTGCCTTCGGCTACTCTGGCAGCAGCCATTGTCAGCAATAACGGCTTGGGAGAATATAATCAGGTTGAACTTGGTAAAATCCTGACTGGTAAAATTGCAGAAGTAACTCCGGCTATCGATGCTTACGATGAAGGATTCTCCGGCAATTCGTCAGTTTCCGATTTTGAAACCATGTTACAGCTGGTTTACCTTAACTTCACTGCAACCCGTAAAGATGACAATGCTTTCAAAGCCATGATGAATACCTATAATACATCGATGGCCAATATCGCCAAAGATCCACGAAAAGCTTTTCAGGATTCAGTAGGTGTAATGATTGCAAATCATCATTCACGTACTGTTACTATGAATCTGAATACACTCGAAAAAGTTGATCAGGACAAAGCTCTTGCTATATTTAAAGATCGATTTGCTGTCCCGGCTAACTTTACGTTTATTTTTACCGGAAACATAGATTCTGCAAATGAAAAAGTAAAAACTGCTGTATGTACCTATCTTGGAGGATTAAAATCAGCAAAAGGTGGTCAAACCTTTACGGATAACAATATTCGCAAACCAAAAGCTAAAGTAAATAATTATTTTACAAAGGAAATGAAGGTAAAGAAAGCTTCGAATTTCATTTTATACAATGCTGCCATGCCTTTCAATATGACGAATCGGGTAACTGTAACCGCTATTGGAAGTATTTTAAATATTCGTTATATCGAAAGTATTCGTGAAAAAGAAGGTGGCTCGTATGGCGTTGGAGTACGTGGAAGCATGAATAATACACCGGTGGATGAAGCAACATTGATGATGCAGTTTGACACTGATCCGGTTAAACAGGCAAAATTAATAGCGATTATCTATGCCGAAATTGATGAAATTATTGCAAAAGGTCCTCGTGCCGATGATTTCCAGAAAGTGAAAGAAAATATGTTGAAGAAATATTCTGAAGATATTGCTCAAAATTCATGGTGGAACAGTGCTCTGGAACGTTATTATCAGGATAAGCTGAATTTGGTTGCAGATTATAAAACGGCAGTAGAAGCAATGACTCCTGAAGCTATTCAAACCACATTAAAAAATATAGTTTCACAAGCTAATGTCCTTGAAGTGGTAATGAAACCAACGGAATAATTTATACGTTAGAAATGTTAGTTAAGAAACAGATTGGTTCATAAAAACTAATCTGTTTCTTGTTTTTTTTGTAATTTGATTGATAAATCAGGCTAAATATTTGGTTAAATACACAATTATTGCTAGCTTAACTAAAAAAAACTACTAATACATATATATTTGTCGAAATAAATATATATTTTTACGCTTCTATTTGAAAATATCTAATCCAATTCAATAACAATTTAAATTTATTCATTATGAAAATAAGGAAATTATTCTTTATCGCATCTTTAATTGCAACACAATTAATCACAGCACAAAAAGCCGAACAAAAAGCCGAACAAAAAATTGATGTTGGTTTGAATTTTGTCAAAAACGAGTACAATGGAGATTATGGTAGTAATATTTTCGGATTTGGTCAGTTGTTTCCTGCCATTGGTCTGAATGTATCTACTCCGTTGAGTTCATCATTCGATGCAGGTTTACAGTTAAGCTATGGTGCTTATGGTTTTAAAGTTACTGAAGCACATAGATTTTTAGGTAATAAGTTTGATGCTTCCTTATTTGGTCATTACAAATTTAATAATGGTTATATAATGAGTAAGGATTCCAAACTTTCTCCTTTTGTTTCTTTGGGTCTTGGAATTGCTGGATATGGACTTTCAGGTTCTGATGCAACTGCAAAAAATGAACCAGGCTTTTCTCCTACAATTATTAAAGATGGTGTTGATATGATTGTTCCTTTTGGTATTGGTCTGAAATACCAGATTTCAAAGTCATTAGCCATTCAGTACCAGTATCTTTATAACTTTACATTTGGTGCAAATGCTGATTTTCACGATACGAATGAAGGTATAAAAACATTTTTTTTATCGGCAACTGCTCAAGCTGCAGGATTTAAAGAAAACGGAAGAAATGATACTTATGGTCAACACTGGTTCACAGTGGCTATTGCGCTCGGACCAAAAGATTCCGATCATGATGGTGTTTCAGATAAAGAAGATAAATGCCCTGACACTCCAAAGGGTGTAAAGGTTGATGCATTTGGGTGTCCGTTGGATGCCGATGGTGATGGTGTACCTGATTATTTGGATAAATGTCAGAATACCCCTAAAAGAGCTAAAGTTGATGCCAATGGTTGCCCGGTAGATACCGATGGTGATGGTGTCCCTGATTTTAAAGACAAATGTCCTGATACTCCAGCTGGTATAAAGGTTGATGCTAAAGGTTGTCCGCTTGACAAAGATGGTGATGGTGTTGCCGATTATTTGGATAAATGTCCTGACACTCCAAAAGGTGTGAAAGTTGATTCAAATGGTTGCCCACTCGATACCGATGGTGATGGTGTTGCCGATTATCTGGATAAATGCCCTGATACTCCAAAAGATGTAAAGATTGATGCAAAAGGTTGTCCACTGGATACCGATGGTGATGGTGTAGCTGATTACCTTGATAAATGTCCAACAGTTGCCGGAACAGTAGCAAATAAAGGTTGTCCGGAAGTAAAAGCTGAAGCCAAGAAAATTTTTGAACAGGCTTTACAGGGTGTTCAGTTTGAACCAACAAAAGATGTTATCAAGCCAACGTCACTGTCTATTTTAGATCAGGTTGTAAAGGTGTTGATTGATAATCCTACCTATAAACTTGAAATTAATGGTCATACAGACAATAAAGGTGTTGCTGACAAAAACATGACACTTTCTCAAAAACGTTCAGATGCAGTTAAAAACTACCTGGTACAGAAAGGTGTAGCAGCTGACAGGCTTACCGCTAAAGGTTTTGGTCAAACTATGCCAGTTGCTGATAATGCAACAAATGAAGGCAGAGCTAAAAACAGACGTGTAGAATTCAAGGTTAGTTTCTAAGTCTTACCTAAAGTATTAATACAAAATCCCTGTTAATCAATCCGATTAACAGGGATTTTATTATCTTATGATTGTTTCTGCTTAAAAAAATAGAAATAGAACTCGTTCTATCTTGCTGATATTTAATTAATTAATCGTTGTTGGTGGTTTTTAAATTTGATATATTACAAATTTAAAAGAAAATTTCTTCAAAATGTTTGATTATTAGATGAAAATTAGTAATTTTGCAAGCCCAAACAAAAGAAAGAAAATAAATTAAAATATACAGATATGAAAAGCGGAATTCATCCAGAAAATTATCGTCCGGTAGCATTTAAAGATATGTCAAACGGTGACACTTTTATTTCTCGTTCTACTGTGAATACTAAAGAAACTGTCGAAATTGATGGAGTAACTTATCCAGTTGTAAAAATGGAGATATCAAGCTCATCACATCCTTTCTATACAGGAAAATCTAAATTGGTGGATACTGCAGGACGTGTTGATAAGTTTATGAGCCGTTATGCAAAACGCGGAGAAAAGAAATAAATCTGAAAAAGTTTAATGAAAGCCCTGAATTCAAATTCGGGGCTTTTTTTATTCCCGAACCCAGCATTTATCTTTAAGCTTATAAGTGAGGTGTTTCTCTGAGAATAATGATTTCAATAGTTTTCTGTCATCCTGACTAAGAAAATCGAGTGTGTTGTTTTCCACACAGATTATGTTGTTCTGTTTATCAAATGAAGCGGATATAAAACACATTTCTACTAATTTATTTAGCCAATTATTGTCAATCTCACTTGTATTAAGTTTAGCAGTGTCAACCCATTCAATCGCCTTTGGCATGGCGAAGTGAAGTGGAATAACGTTCCATGCTGTGTCGTAAAATTCAAGTGTTGACATGCAAACCTGTGCACAAGTGGTTCGGATAATACCAATATACATCGTTGAATCAGCCAGATGGTTGAGTTTCATCTCGAAAGTTGAAGTACTTGTGTTCTTTACAATTAAATGTTGATTTAGGCTATCTGATAACGCAAGATAAGCTTTATTCCCGAATCTATTTACTGAGCTATCGCTTTGATGAGCCTTATGGTATTCAATTAATTCAAGTCGATTCTGTCTGCTGAGTGTCGGATTCAGAATATCGGGCATATTTATGTATAACTTTTCAATTGATTGGGAAAAAATGCTCCCGCAAGCTAGTAATAAGCAGAATAATAGACATTTACTTGGGTTGTGATGTTTGAGTTTCATCTTTTTTTTGTTTTTTGCCAAATACCAGATTCCAATAATGTCTTAATAGCTCACCTACGCTGTTGAAATCCTCTTTGTAAACAAATCCAAGTCCCTCTGTTTGTGTGGTTTTGCTTATTAGCTGTTGATTCCGATCGATGGTGTGATTATACGCTTTAAAACGTAGTTTGCCTGATTCAGTAAGCAAGTATTGAATATCTACATCGTTTATAAATCTGGATGCATTGGTTGTAATATTATCTGTCCGATATCCGAAATTACCATTAATTAACAGTCGGCTGTTAGGTTGATAGAGCACCTGGGCTTTAATGTCGCTGCTCTGAATATCATTGGTACGAAAATCTACTCCAAACTGAAAACTATTCGATTTAAATAATTGTGATGCCCAGTTGTTAACCTGAGCACTTAAAGTTGAAGCTAATAAAGAGATACCCTCGCTTGACCCAATATTATTCGCAGTTGCGGTCTGCCCCATATAATCAGGAGTGTAGAATTTGCTAAATACCAACAAATAAAGAATCTGACGGTTCATCATTTCATCGGTATTTATAATATTTCGTACCCGTTGCTTTACACCTTCATCGCTCTGAGGTAAGTCAATATCAAATTTTACTGTTGGCTTCATAATGTTATCAGCTAACTTTAGCACACAGTTTACAGGAACACTGGAACGTGTGGCCTGATTTGTGAGCGATTCATCTTTTAAATCACTCAATGAGGCTGTTAGCGGATATAAAGCTCGTATATTTCCCTGTGCATTTTTGGGGTTTCCTGTCCACGACAAGGTGCTTCCCTGGTCTATTTTAAACTCTTTCCGAATAAGGTTTTGCAGTGTAAAAAGGTAATAGCCGTTATTTATGGCGTATGTGCCATACATTTTTACATCGGAAAAAGTATCAAATTCAACCCTTAAATTTCCAGTCCCTTTACCGGTAATAACATCTCCACCTTTCGGGTCTACTATTAATTCCATATCAGCATTGGAATTAACCTCGAGCAATAAATTAACCTTTACATTGGTGTCGTTGCCGGGAGATTTGGTATGTAAAGCAAGGTCCTTTTTGGAATAAATGCGCTTGTTGATGAAATTAATGAAACTGTTGTCAGATGCTTTTGAGGCACCACCCATTTGAATATAGCATTTGGTATTTGGCTGGGATATTGCATTTACATTGATATTGACCTCTTTTTCATCCCCAAATATATGTACAGTTCCATTTGCATAGGCTTTTCCAAAGAAATAATCATTATCTTCGGCGTGAGTATTCATTGCCAGTACATTTTGCCCGCCGATATTAACATTGTACTTCATGTGCTGGAAGAATCCATTGTGATTAAGGATTGCATTCAGATTCCCTGGATTTCGTTCCTGATCATACACTTTAATATTCCGTAATTCGATGGTATGTTTAGTCAGATGCACCGAGTCATCAATGAAATAGGTGGTCTGAAGCGTTTTGATGGTTGCCTGACCACCGCTCACAAAACCATTTCCTTCAAAACTCACACCATGTTTCAGTGGACCATACATTCTGATTTTTCCTTTGGCGTAACCCTTGAAATCTTTGGCCACAGATTCAAAATACGTTGAAAGGAATTCGATACTAAATCTTCTGGCATCATACATTATATCAATCGTATCGGTTTTTGGGGTATAAACACCATCGGCTTTCACAATTGTATCATTTTTATCACCTATAAAAAAACCTTTTGCAAGAATTTGTTCTTTGTCTTTGTTCCAGGTTGAAAATATATTGGCATCACCAATAACTTTATGGTTAATATTGAAATTCTTGACTTTAATGTTTGCATCAAACACCGGCTGGTCGAGTATGCTTAAAAAAGTTGCCTTTCCAGTCGCAATTCCACCCAGGCTGATTCCTTTAAGTTTCAATAAACCCATTATAAAATCAAGATCGAGCTGATTCATTACCACTGAAATGCTGTCGTTACGACTTCTTGAAGCAGTACCATTAATGTGTATAAATTGTTTATGACTTTCGAAACTGAAGTTTTGAATATGAATGGAGCTGTCGGAATTCAGATCAATTCTGCAGGGATGAATATTCCATGTGGAGTCAGCAACGATAATTTGAGTTGGGTGAATATTAAGTTGTGCTGTGAAATTTTCGTTCTCTGATTTAAATCGTGCTACTGCTGATATGTCACCTCCATTTGTTACTTGTTGAGTATTTTGCCAACCCAAATTTACACCCAACGTATCTTGCGCGGCTATTGCTTTAAGAAACAGGTACAACGTTTCATCTTTTGTTTCTATTTGTGCATGGGAAGTAATGATTAACTGTTGCTTGGGGTTTTCAATTACTAAGGTAACGTTTTCTATTTGCTGTTTATTGGATTTAAGAATCGGGATATTACCCGATATATCAATTTTGTTGTTTTTTTCATCGATATATCCTTTCAGAGTGGAACTTCCTTCCAGCGTGTAGGGTAAAACGAATACTTCAGAGATTTCCTTGGTGTTCGATATCTTAAAATCAATATTTATATGATTTGGTTCATATTCGGCTGCAGTTTTTTCTAATGTTGCCAGCGAAGGAAGGTAATTCAAAACTATCTTATTGATGGTCTGAGCCAGGGTGCTGTACTTAAACTTGCCATTGAGTGAGCCATTGAGAAAATCGGAGGAAATACTCAGATTGGTTTTATCGGGGTCGATACGTGACGTTATTTTTATTTTCTTGATATTCAGTGTTTTGTTCAGATTCGTGAATCTGATATTATCAAAATCCAATGTACCATTTACATTCTCTAGCGAATTTCCTATAATATTTGTTTTGGCCTTAAACGAGAGTTCGGAATCGGGATATTTAGTTGTAAATTTGAGCGCATTCAGATTTGCATCTTGAATAGCCAAATCAAAATTGAAAACAGGAAGTTGCTGTGTCATATCAATTTTGCCACCAAAATGAGCATCAATATTTTCATCTTTTACATCGGCCGTACCGTCAAATCCTTTACCATCATACTCGCCATCAAACTTAATATCGTGATACAGATAACCATTGAAATGAAATTCAGGAATTTCTGCTTCAATGGTACCTTGCAGGGGTAAATTCCCTTTTTTTGATCCTTCAGTGGTTAGATTAAATGATGCCTTTCCTAATTGTTTATTAGCTAGTAGTTTTCCTAATTGCAGATTGTCTGACTTTACTTCACCGCTGTAGATAAGGTCTTTCAACTCGTTTTCAAATTTCAAAGAAACATCCGTTGTAATGTCCCCAATATTTGTCAAAACGTTGCCATAGAGAACCAGGTTATTCAGGAATCCGGTAATGTTACCCTTATAATGCACCACCCCAAGTTGATTAAGTTCGTCGGGAAGCAGAAATGGTTTACGGGTAAGGTCTGAAATAAAATCCTGTAAATCACTTTTTTGGAAGTGTAAATCAACAATCTGACCGTAAATAAAGGCTTCGCGTAAATCAGGAAAGCCGTTTACATCCAAATCGGCATTAAGTTGGAACGTATCACCGTATTTAATTTCCATTTTCTGAAAATGCATTCCTTTTATTCGTCCGGTTATCAGACCCTTGAAAATAGCAGACCCTTTCACGTTTTTAAACTCAGGCACAAATGCTTTGAGATCAGAAAAGGCAATACTTGATGATTTAATGGGTGCATTCCAACGGACTTTAGTTGCAAAATGCAATAAATCGGATAAGCTGTCGTATTTTAACTGGATGTTTTCAAGGTTTATTTTCGATTCGGGTAAGTTAATATTTAATTTGGGGATTTTGAGTCCTTTTTTCGAAGCGAGGATTTCTGTTTTGAAATCAGTGATAGTTAAACCTGTAGCTTCTTTTGCAGTAAACCGATTCAATTGTACGTTGAATGAATCTTTCTTAGGAATATTCAATGATAAATCAATGTTTATATCTCTGATATTTAGTTTATTAGGATTGAAAACTCCTTTAGGTACTGCTTGTAACTCTTTCAGATTTGTAAATGTAAACCGGGAGTTTTTTAATTGAAACCGACCTATTTTATATTGAATTTTAGAGGTGTCATTTTTTTGTGGAGTTGCTAAAGAGTCTATGATAAACTGAATATTTGAATGTCCTGTTTTGTCAATTATTAAATTTCCATAGAGTTGATTTAGTTCGATGGCATTGAAAATAATTTTTCCATGGAAGAATTTCCAGAATTTGAAGTGACTGTTAGCCTCCTTAACGAAAAGAAGTGTGTCACGTTGCTGATCTTCAACATATAAATCGTGAATGGCAACATCGTTGAAGAAACGGTATTCAATTTTCCCAACGGTGACTTTGGTATGTAGTTTTTTGGAAAGTTCAGAGGTTATGGCATCGGATAATACCTTTTGTATTGAGCTGGTTTGTAGCAAAATAAATATAAGCGCGAGAAATAAAATAACTCCGCCAATACTAAATCCTGCTATTTTAAGTGTTTTTTTTATACCTTTGAACTTTGTTTCACAAAAGTAACTAATAATTTGTGAATATTGCAATGAAATGATTATTACAAAGCAAATTCAATCAAAAATATTAAGACTGCAATTGTCGTGCCAATGGATTGAATGTTTTTTAAACTGAATTAACCGGTGTTTTTATTTTTTTCTGATTATCAATAATGAATGCAACTATCATATTAGGCATTGAATCATCGTGCGATGATACTTCGGCATCCGTTATCCGCGATGGAGTAATGCTTTCTAATGTTATTGCCAATCAGGCAGTTCATGCCAGTTTTGGCGGTGTGGTTCCTGAACTGGCTTCACGCGCACATCAGCTGAATATTATTCCGGTTGTGCATGAAGCATTAAAACGTGCCGGTGTCGAAAAATCCGATTTAAGTGCCATTGCTTTTACACGTGGACCTGGGTTATTGGGTTCGTTGCTTGTTGGAACGTCATTTGCTAAAGGGCTGGCTCAGGCTTTGAACATTCCGTTGCTTGATGTAAATCACCTTCAGGCGCATGTGCTTGCCCATTTTATCAGCGAAGGAAAAACAGACGAGCGATTGCCTGAGTTTCCGTTTTTGTGCTTATTGGTGTCGGGTGGGAACTCACAGATTGTGCTAGTAAAGGCATACAACGATATGGAAGTGATTGGACAGACCATTGACGATGCTGCCGGCGAAGCATTTGATAAGTGCGCCAAAGTGATGGGGTTGCCTTATCCAGGAGGTCCGCATATTGACCGACTTGCCAAAGAGGGAAATCCACATGCATTTAAACTGAATAAACCACAAATACCGGATTATAATTATAGTTTCAGCGGACTGAAAACCTCGTTTTTATATCTGTTGCGGGATAAACAAAAGGAAAACCCAAATTTTGTAGCTGAAAATCTGAACGATTTATGTGCTTCGCTTCAGGCAACCGTGGTGGATATTCTGATGAATAAATTGAAGAGAGCTGCGATGGATTTGAATATCAAACAAGTGGCTGTTGCAGGTGGTGTTTCGGCAAATTCTGTGCTTCGACAGGCATTTCAGGATTATGGTACAAAATATGGCTGGCAAGTTTACATTCCACCTTTTGCTTTTACAACTGATAATGCAGCAATGATTGCTATAACTGGCTATTTTAAATACCTTCAAAACGATTTTTGTGCTATCGAAGAAGTTCCCTTTGCACGGGTTTCGAATAAATTTTGACTAGTTTATAGTTAGTAATTAATAGTTTACAGTCCATATTAATCAGGACATTGCAAAACGTAATTTGTTATACGAAGTTTAAATATAGTAATAAAGTAATGAAAATTCCCAAGTTTAAATTTCCCGAAAAACTGGAACCTTTTAAAGGTGTCATTTTGTTTGCAGTAGTATTAATGTTGTCCAATTTTTTTTGGAAATACAACGTGCTTGGCGATGAAGATACTTCAGGTGATAATACAGTAACATTTTGGGGGCTAGACATTTCTGTACCGTTCAACCTGATGGCTCATCATGTGGCAAGGGTATGTTATTCAATTTTACATTTTTTCAATTCATCAGTCAGTCTGGATCGGGTAAAGAATATTTTTTACTACAGTAATGGAAACCGGGTACAAATTGTGTGGGCTTGCACCGGAATGAAACAGGCTTATATTTGTTTTTGTATCATGACATTTAGCCGTGGAACTTGGATAAAGAAATTATGGTATGTACCTCTTACGCTGCTAACAGTTTATCTTATAAATATATTCCGAATTACCTTTATAGTGGCTACCATAGAAAATCATCCCCAATGGTTTGACCTGCTACATTTGTATGTTTTCAAATATGCTTTTTATGGAATTATATTTCTGATGTGGGTATTCTGGGAAGAAAACATGGTTGAAAAAAAGAAGTAATTATCAATTTCCAATTTTCAACACCTTCAAACCCGAAACTCTTCAAACCTTTCAAACTCTTTAAACCCAATCAACCAATCCCAATCAATACTCTTTACTTTTCTCTCCTCTCAAAACACGCAGTCCACTCATAGCCAATGCTTCCATCTCGTCTTCGCCGGGATAAACAGCCACTTTCACCATGGGCGAAATCATTTTTTTGATGTATTCCACAATGTAGAGACTGTAGGCAATTCCACCGGTAAGTATCACTGCGTCAGCTTCGCCATGCAAAACCGCCAGCATAGCACCTATTTCTTTAGCCACATTGTAGGCCATGGCTTCCAACACGAGTGTGGCTTTTTCATCGCCCATAACTGCTTTTTTCTCGGCCACCAATTCTTCGTTTATACCTAGATGTGCCATCAAACCACCATTTCCAACCAGCATTTTTCTTATTTCCTGGTGGGTATATTGTCCGCTGAAACACATTTCGACTAATTGTCCGGCATCAAGCGTTCCGGCACGTTCGGGTGAGAACGGACCATAGCCATCCAATCCCTGATTGGAGTCAATAACCTTACCGTTTTTGTGCGCTGCCACCGAAATTCCACCACCTAAATGGGCAATAACCAATTTCAGTTTTTCATATTGTGTTCCGTTTGCAGCAGCATATTTTCGTGCAATTGCCTTGTGGTTAAGCGCATGAAACTGCGATTTGCGGGGAATTTGAGGTAATCCGCTTACACGAGCCACATCCTGGTATTCGTCCACCACTATCGGGTCGGCAATGAAGGCTTCACAATTTGGAATACCTTCTGCAATTTCACGTGACAGTACCCCACCCAAATTGCTCGCATGTTCGGCAGTATGTGTTGATTTTAAATCGGCAATCAGCTTATCATTTACTTTGTAGACTCCTGACTCCAACGGACGAACCATTCCACCGCGACCCACCACTGCCGATAAATCCGATAAATCTATACCATCTTTTTCAAGGTAATTAAGCATTAGATTCTTTCGGAATTCGAACTGATCAAACAAGGTTTTGTAAGGTTTCAACTCTTCGGCCGTATGACGAATGGTATGCAGGGAAATTAAGGTTTCGTCTTCGTACACAGCAAATTTGGTAGAGGTAGAGCCGGGGTTAACAGACAGTATTTTGTACATAAGCTACGATAGTTTATAGTTAGTAGTCCCTCAAGAGGCTGCAAAAAGCCCCAATAAAATAACTTTTTAAAATGCAGATATTGAGGTATTTATAATCAAGTTACATAAGAGTTTATAGTTTTGGTATGTTGTTGATGACATGAAGATTTTTTATACATACAAAGATACAGTATTGAATGGAAATTTGTTATATTTATGCAGATAATATTTATTAAATTCATAAAGTGCTGAAAGTATATAATCTACTCTAACTAATTCCTCCCTGATTATCTATATATCTATATATAATCCAATGTCGTTTAGTTAGTGGTTCATTATAATCTCTTGTAATTCATTGAGTAAAG
>JBAXMR010000032.1:0-39949 GCA_037134195.1 Paludibacter sp.
AAAATCGTGTCGTTTGGGTCGGCGTACCGTACAAAAGGGTAAAAATCGAGTTGTTTGGGTTCTCGTACCGTGCGATTAACCCTAAAAACGCTTCGTTAGGGTTGGCGTACATTTTTTCAAAATGCATATCAACACTTTTTTACACTTTTTTCGTACATTATTTTTAAGTGAGGTAGTGGACTAACCGCCAGCTGGGGGAGTAGGGGTTCCCCCCTCTACCGCGCGATTTTATCGCGTGGAGCTAACAAAAAAAAAGAATTATGCCACACGATAAAATCGTGCGGCAACGGGGGATGCTTGATTTCGCCAGCAAGTAGAAATATAAGAAACCCTACCCCCTGCGGGTACTTCCCTTTACGAAAGGGAAGATCATCCAAGTTCGAGTATTTGATTATTAAATAACTTATTACTTCTACTTTGACACATTAATTATATGTCGTCCCTACGGGACTTTAAGGGTTATTTATATTCATGCTTTTACCATATTTTCGTGACTACGTCACTTTTTTTAACCTCGTAGAGCTGTAATTATGGTAAAAACATAAACAAGTCCTATATACAAAGTCCCGTAGGGACGAAATTAATTTTAAAATTTCTAATGTGTCAAAGTAGAATTACAATATTTTATGTCTTAGCACAAGAATAATTAAAAGTATAAAACTTCGCATTTAGCAGATGTCCCCTTTCATAAATTCAGTATTCCTATTTCCCTCTCCTCTTACTCCCTCACCACTTGGACTACTCTTTATACACATCTTTTTGGCGAAAAGGATTACAAATAAAACAGTAATTTTGAACGCTAAGACACTAAGACGGTAAGCCGCCAAGAAAGAAATATTGAATTTTTCTCTTTGAATCTTGAAAATATGTTATTATGAACAAATGTTTGTGCATTTTTTTTGCGTCTTTGTGACTTAGTGTCTTTGCGTTCAAAAATAATAATATTTGTGTATAAAGAGTAGACCACTTGGAGAGGGTTGGGGTGAGGTCGGAGAGGGTGCCGTAGGCGGGTGAGGTCGGGGACGAGCGAAGTGGGTGGGGCTACTTTTTCTAATTCTTTATTTTGTCGGAATCGGAACTCCAACATCCCAACTACATCTTTAAGAAATATTTACAATCCTGAAATAATCATTGAGCAAGCTACTAGTTCGTGAATAATTACTCTCTGATTATGTACAGTGTATATTATACACATTTTTTTGTATTTTATACTTCTTGCATTTGAGCCGTATCTCAATACTCTTTCTTTAGTAGAAATTTGAATTGACTCAGCAAAATTGCGAAGAGAATATATTTCCAAATATAAACCAAAAAGGTGTTTATCAGCTGTAAGAGGGGATTTATATTCATCTCTAATAAATCGAATATATTCTTCTATATTAGTTTGAGCAGATAAAGAAATTTCAATATTATACCGGATCATTTGGTGAATTTATTATTAAAAGTTGTACCGTACAACTCACCTAATAATTTAAATGATTGCTTTGCAGATTCTTCAAACGAAATAGTTTCAACCGGTAAACCATCCATACCAATCGGTTCGGGATATTCAATTTCTACGATTTTACGATGTTTTTCCAGTTCGCGTACAATTTTACGTCCCGCAGGAGTTTCTACATTTATTCGGGCTGTTACAGTCATAATGCCAGGTTTTAAATAATGATGCAAAGATAAATTATTTTTCTGTATATTTTCGAAGTTGGAACTCCAACATCCCGTTGCCGGGATGCCCTCCGCTACCGCGCGATTTTATCGCGTTGTGCTAACACAATGGTTCGTTATAAAAAATGTTTATTTAACGCAAAGATGCAAAGTCGCATAGACGCGACCCCTATCCCCCTTTGGGGACTTTCCCCTAAATGGGAAAGAAATAGGAAAACAGAGTTTGAAAAACTGAAAGTTTTTGTCTTAGCGTTCTTTCACTTGTTATTGAATATAAGGCATTTAAAACTTAGCGGCTTTGCGTTTACTATTTGTTTTGAGTATAGCTATGTATAGTTAAATTACGATTCTTAAATATTTAGTAATCAGTACTATATTACTTTTTGTAACGAACCATTGAACAAAGAAGAAAAAATAATTATGCCACACGATAAAATCGTGCGGCAGCGGGGGATGCTTGATTTCGCCAGCAAGTAGAAATATAAGAAACCCTACCCCCTGCGGGTACTTCCCTTTACGAAAGGGAAGATCATCCAAGTTCGAGTATTTGATTATTAAATAACTTATTACTTCTACTTTGACACATTAATTATATGTCGTCCCTACGGGACTTTAAGGGTTATTTATATTCATGCTTTTACCATATTTTCGTGACTACGTCACTTTTTTTAACCTCGTAGAGCTGTAATTATGGTAAAAACATAAACAAGTCCTATATACAAAGTCCCGTAGGGACGAAATTAATTTTAAAATTTCTAATGTGTCAAAGTTGAATTACAATATTTTATGTCTTAGCACATGAATATTTAAATGTATAAAACTTCGCGCTTAGCAGATGTCCCCTTTTGCAAATTCATTGTTCCTATTTCCCTCTCCTCTTACATTAAATTTTGAGAAATATACATGTGATTAGACAAATACTGATTAAATGTAAAAATATTCGCACTTAGCAGATGTCCCCTTTTGCAAAGGGGACGAGCGTAGCGGAGGGGTTTCTTCTCTTTAAATCTACACACAATTGTAATACCTACAATTATTTAACTCATTTAATTCTTTCTGCGAAAACCCTTATTTTATCAGTGTATTGACGTATATTTATTCGTAAAAACGGAATATTTAACTCTTTCTAAATGAAATATTACAGTTGTAGCATTTTTTTTATTCAAACCTATTTGCTATTTTTGGACGATTTTGATATTTTAAGAACTCTTTTGATAGCAAAAGGTTTTATTTTATAATAAATTGTATTTTTTAGGTACTGGTTAGATATTCACAATTAAATCCATTGTTTTATGAGCAATTCAACAACGTTTTCAACAACAACTGTTTCCAAGCGAAACAAATTTTCTTCGGGTTTTAAGTTTTTAAGTATTCTGCTATTGGTTTTGCTGGTAAGTGGAAAGAGTTGGGGGCAGACTACGCAAACTTGGACTGGAACAACTAATTCTACTTGGTTGACTTCAACTAATTGGTCAACAGCTGTGCCAGGTAATAAAACTACAACTACAAACAATGATATTGCTTATTTTAATAACACTACTCAACCTAGTGTGGGTATAAACATGAATACTCAGGGAGGAAGTCAATATTTAGGTGCATTAAATTTTGGAGCAAGTGCCACGACAGCTCGTACAGTAAGCAATAGTAGTTCTACAGTATCAGGAACAATGTATTTCAATGGTGTTAATTTAAATGCAGTTAGTAATACTATAATTTGGAATCAGTCATCAGCTAGTCACACTTTTACGAATGGTTCAAATACATTAAATTTAGGATTAAATGCCACAGATCATGTTATTCAAATTACCGGTACAGGTGGTATTACAATTGCATCGGTTATTACTGGAGTCTCAAAAAATCTTGAAAAAGCAGGTTCAGGCACTGGAGTTCTTACTCTTTCTGGTGTAAATACTTATTCAGGTACAACAACCGTAACAGCGGGTGAGTTAAGATTAAACCCCTCTGCTAACTTATCAATGAGTGGGGCTTGTACTTTTAATGGTGGAACTTTGTCTACAACAGGTATTGCCAGTACAAGAACTATCACTTTTGGTTCAATTAATATAGCTGACAATTCGATTCTCGCATTGTTAGCTAGTACAAATCATACAGTTACTTTTACAAATAAAGGAACATTTACTGCCGGTAAAACTTTGACTATTACAGGCTGGACGGGTAGTTATATATTAGGAACTACAGGTGCAGTTACAGCTGCTGGTAAAGTTTTCATTGGTAGTACAGCTTCTTTGACTACAGGAGAATTGGCTCAAATAAGATTTTATAATGGAACAAATTATTATTCTGCTACTCAATTGAGTACAGGCGAAATTATACCAACAACCGCTTTAGTGGTTTCTACTGTAGGAAATCAAACAGCCGGAGTGGGATTCAGTGTTACAGTTACTGCTAAAGATTTGGATGGAAATGCCAGAGCATTAACTAATGCTACCGGTATTACTTTATCAACTACCACCGGCGGTACAATTGGTGGTACAACCACCGGAACAATAAATGCTGCTACGAGTGCAGTAACAATTTCAGGTGTTACATTAACTGCAGGAACTGCTCAGACAATTACAGCTACACGTTCTTCGGGAGATAAACCTAATGCAGGTACAAGTGCTGCATTTGATGTTACAGCTTCAGGTTCAACTCCTACAAAGCTGGTTATATCTTCAATTTCTCCAACAACTCCTACATCAGGTGGAACATTTAATGTTACTGTACAAGCACAGGATGGAAGTAACCTTGTTTCAAATGTTACTTCTGGTACAGATATCTCATTATCACTGGCATCAGGAACTGGAACATTAGGTGGTACAACTACAGGAACTATTACTAATGGATCAAGTAGTGTAACAATTACCGGAGTAACTTACAATGTAGGTGAAACAGGAGTTAGTTTAACTGCTGCTATTACAGCAGGCATGTCACTCACATCAGCCACCAGTGGTACATTCACAGTTTTTGCCTCTACTCCAACAGTTGCAAGTGCCGTAAATTCACCTTCAAAAACAGGTAGTTCTATTGGTTTGAGTTGGACCAATGGTAATGGTTCTGCTAGAATTGTTGTAGCACGTTTAAATGCAACATCTGCTGTAGCTCCAACAAATGGAGTGGCTTATACAGCTAACTCTACAAGCTTTTCAGATGGTGCAAATTCAACAACTGGTACGGAAAACAGAGTAGTTTATAACGGAACTGGAAATTCAGTAACTGTTACTGGTTTAACAGCTGTAACCGCTTATAATTTTGATGTATATGAATATAATGGTTCTACATCTACCTATAATTATGCTGCGGCAGCTTCGTTAGGTTCAACTACTACACTTGCAGCAGAACCAACAGCACAACCAACATCAATAACATTTACAAGTGTAACAACTACTGGAATGACAATTGGATGGACGAGTGGTAATGGTTCAAACCGTATTGTTGTAGTTAAAGCTGCTAGTGCAGTTAATAGCGATCCTGTGGATGGTACTACATATACTGCAAATGTAGTATTTGGTAGTGGTACTCAGATTGGTACAGGCAATTATGTGGTTTATAATTCTACAGGTACAAGTGTTGCAGTTACTGGCTTGACTTCAAATACAACTTATAATGTAGCTGTTTATGAATTTAATGGAAGCACTACAACAATAAATTATTTAACAACAAGTCCATTGACAGGTAGTAAAATTACATTGCCAACAGCTGCAAGCAGTGTGTCTGTAACTGCACGTACAGCTACAACAATGGATTTAAGCTGGACAAGTGGAACAGGAACAGGAAGAATTGTAGTAGCTCGACCTAGTACAGCTACTCTTGTAGCAGCAGCAGCCGGAACATCATATACAGTTAATTCAAATAGTTATTCAGATGTTACAAATGCAAATACAGGAGCTGGTAATGTGGTCGTTTACAATGGAACGGGTAATACAACTACTGTAACAGGATTGTCTCCAGCTGTTCAATATACTTACTATGTGTATGAATATAATTCTGCTACAGTTTATGCCACAGCAGCTACTTCTTCTGCTACTTATACATTATCGGCAGAACCAACAACCCAATCATCTGCAGTTACAATTCTAAGTGCTTTAGCAACTGGTATTACTATTAATTTTACAAAAGGAGATGGCGCAAGTAGGGTAGTTTTAGTAAAATCAGGAAGTGCAGTTGATGGTGTGCCTGTAGATGCAACATCTTATACTACAGCTGCATTTGGCTCAGGTACACTAATTGGTACAGGAAATTATGTTGTATATTCAGGAACAGCCGGAAGCGTAAGCGTAACAGGTTTAACTGCAAACACAACTTATTATATTGCCGTTTTTGAATTCAATGGTTCCGGAACAACAATTAATTACTTAACAACAACTCCTCTTACAGGAAATAAAATAACATTAGTTGCAGCACCTTCTGCACCTACCAATCTTACTTTTGGAAGTGTTACCTACAATAGCTTTACATCATCATTCACAGCTCCAGGAACTGCACCTGCAGGTTATTTGGTCTTGAGAAGAAGTGGCACCACAGTTTCGGGAACACCTGTTGGAGGTACAGTATATACACAAGGTCAAACAAATATTGGTTCTGGAACAAACGATGTTGTTTATGTTGGTACTTCAGCTTGGACTGCTTACACTCAGTCAACTTTAACTGATAATACAACCTATTATTATGCAGTTTATAGTTATGATGGAACTGGAACACAAACGAACTATTCAGCTGCATTAACAGGAAGTCAATTGACATCTTCTATATCTGCTCCGACGGCAAATGCTGCAACAAATATAAGTTCTACAGGCTTTACAGCCAATTGGGATGCACTTGCTGGCGCAACTGGTGGATATTTATTGGATGTAAGTACTTCTTCTAATTTTGGAACATCCTCTCCAGCTACTTTAACTGAAGGGTTTGAAACAGGATTGTCAGGAAGTTATATTACTAGTGGAACTGCCACACTAGGATCAGGGGTTTGGTCATTTACATATGGTGGGTTAGATGTAACAGGTACTGGTAACTTTAATAGCGGTACGCATGGGTGTCAGTTGAAAGCATCTACAGGTGTTGCTACTGCACCCTCAAAAAGCAATGTGTCAACTGTAACATTCTATGTTAAATCTCCGAATGGTGCATCAACACTTGATGTTAAGAAGATTGTAAATGGAGGTTCTCCTGTATTAGTTGAAACCAAGAATATTACAAGCGCATGGGCTCAATATACAGTGGCGGTGAATGAGACTAGCTCTGACGTACAAATATCTTTTGTTAATGGAGCAAGTTATGTTTTGATTGATGATGTTTCAATAGGTTATACTACAGTGGTTCCTTCTTTTGTTACAGGATTTAATGCGAAACCAATTACTGGTCAATCTACTGTAAGTGCAGATGTGACGACTGGCTTATCAGCAAACACTGCTTATTACTACCGTGTTCGTTCAGTAGGTGGAAATAGTACCAGTGCAAATTCAGGAACAGTTACAGTAACAACAAAGAGTACATCAAGTGTTACA
This sequence comes from Paludibacter sp., assembly GCA_037134195.1. Taxonomy (GTDB): domain Bacteria; phylum Bacteroidota; class Bacteroidia; order Bacteroidales; family Paludibacteraceae; genus Paludibacter. The sequence continues at coordinate 7,167 of JBAXMR010000032.1, forward strand.
TTAAACGGTACAACCAGTTTTACGTATACCGCTTCGGCTCAAACACCTGCTTTTACAGTTACAGGTTCTGACGGCGCTTTATCTTATATTTATGCCGGAACTGGTGCTACAACTTATAGTTCAATTTCAGCACCAACTTCAGCAGGAACGTACACCGTTACTGCTTCGGTAGCAGCTAATACAGGTTATGATGCAGCCAGTTCAAGTGCAACAGCATTTACTATTGCTAAAGCATCACTTAGCATTACGAGTCCTGCAGCAGTAAGTAAACCTTACGATGGAAATAATACAGCAACTATCACCGGAACATTGAATGGTGTTATGGGTGGTGATGATGTTAGTTTGGTTGGAACAGGAACTTTTGACGGTACAGGCGTTGCAAATGGAATAGCGGTTACATCAACATCAACTCTGACAGGAGCAAAAGCAGCTAATTACTCGCTTACTCAACCTACAGGATTGACTGCTAATATTACAGCAATAGCAACAGATGCAGTTACAGGAAGTATTGGAACTTCTGCATTGTTACAGGGAACTGACTTAACCATTAAAAATGGAATTCTTTTAACGGTTGATAATGCTTCAACAACAGTTCATTCAATTACTGTTAATCCTGGTGGTCAGCTTACATTGGCTTCAGGTAAAACATTGAATGTTGGTACGCTTACTCTTCAGAGTAGTGCTTCAGGTACAGCTACCTTTGTTGATAACGGAGGAACATTGAATTCCACAGCTACCCATGTTGAGCAATGGCTTACTACCGGTCGTAACTGGTATATCAGCAGTCCGGTAGCATCAGCACCAAGTAATGTGGTTTCGCCTAGCGTTACATATCCTTTGTATTGGTATAAAGAATCTTTGGGAAGTACATATCCATGGATTCAAATAACTAATTCGGACAGTACATTCAATGTATTGAAAGGTTACGTAACCAATGTGGAAACCGAAGGTGTAGTTACTTTCAGTGGTACGTTGAATACTGGTGAAAAATCAATTACGCTTCGTCGCACAACCGGTCAGACCAAGGAAGGATTTAATTTAGTTGGTAATCCATATGCATCGTACTTAGATTGGGATCAGGTAAGTAAAACAAACTTGTTGACCAGTATTTGGTATCGTTCAAAAAACAATATTATAGATCCAAAAACAGGAAAAACCAGTTATGTATTTGATACCTATAACTCAGTTGGTCTGATAGGAACCGGTAATAATGGAGCGTATGTAAACAGTCATATTCCACCTATGCAGTCTTTCTGGGTACGTGTTCAGGGTGCTTCACAAGCTACATTGACGGTAGATAATACCATGCGTTCTCATAAAGGCAGTCAGGATAATGGATTATCTGTTGTAAATGATGGTATATTTAAGTCTAAATCTTCTGTAACTAAGTCAGTATTGCGTTTGCAGGTTTCTAACGGAACAAATACTGATGAGGCAGTTATTTATTCAAATCCGGGAGCATCCAATAGCTTTGATAATTACGATTCACCAAAAATGTTCAATAATACTGCTTCCATTGCCGAGATTTATACGGTTGCCGGAAACGAACAATTAGCCATTAATGGGTTGAATACAATTCCTTATGATACAGAAATGAATCTTGGATTCAGCACGGTAACTGCCGGAACGTATAGTCTGAAAGCTTCACAATTCAGTAATTTTGAATCGGGAGTAAGAGTTATTCTCAAAGATTACCTGGATAAGAATAATTCGGTAACCACTGATTTGAGCGACGGAACCACCAGTTATTCATTTACTTCTGAAGCAACAACAAATACAAGCCGCTTTACGTTGGTCTTCAAAGCACCATCGGTAGCAACAGGTATAAATTCTGGATATGTTGGAAATGTTTGGTTATCGACCAATGCTAACGGTCAGATACTGATTAACGGAGTTGCAAATGCAGGAACTACCATGTCGGTTTACAATGCAATTGGTCAGCGGTTGGCTTCGAAAAACATGACCAGTAATATAAACGTTCTTGATAACAAACTTGTACCGGGAGTATATACCGTAACTCTCACTAATGCAGGAAAGAGCTCAACGACAAAAATAGTAGTTAAATAACATAATTATTCATAGAAAATGCAAGTGTATTGAAAAAAAACAATATATTTGCATTTTCAAATTAAATTTAAACTTGAAATCATGGCCGAAAACACACAAAAGCAGTACAACGCTCCTCAGGTAGAGCGTATCGAATTAGACAATGAAATAGCATTGCAGTTAGAATCTAACACACCTCCAAAAGCACCGGGAGAAGCACATTTACAAACTCCTGAGTATTTGAGTAACGATCCGTTTAAAGGCAATCTGGGATAATCCTGATTTGTTGTACACCGGCTAGCAAAAGTTGGTTGGTGATATGAGTTTTTTCAAAGCATCCTACATTGATATTTATATTGAATAAATGTCATTTAAGGATGCTTTTATTTAATAAAAGAGGCTTGCGATGTTAAAAAATTGAATTTTTGAAAAAAATGCCACAAAAATAGTATGATTACAATAATTTTATTAATTTTGTACCGTATTTCATTTTAAAGGTATTTTTTTAAGGACTGATTAATTAAAGTGAAAGAGATAAAAATAAATTGTGTAATAATTTTAATATAACTATATGAAAACCAACACTGAAAAACGTATCTACGCTTCTCCAATGATTAAATTGATTAAGTTGGACAATCAAATCTCATTACAACTTGAATCAGATGCTCCACTTGGACCAGGAGAAACATATAATTTAAAAACTCCGGATTATTTCAATAACGATCCTTTTAAAGCTAACTTAGGATAATTTGACCTCACGGATAAGTTTTGAATGTTGATTATAGAAATAATCAACTAGAGTTTAATGGTATAAAATCGAGCCCTTTTTATGAGGGCTTTTTTTATGCCGTATAGGTATCAGCTCCCAACCCCTCCCGTACAAAGCGGGATAAATTCAGGGGAGTAAAGAAGAAAGTGCCAAACTGTATCGTCCTGAACTTTCTATACCATCTCTAAACGACATTGAATTGTTGTTTCTAATTTTTTCATTATCATGTATTTAGTTCTTCGATTAAGTGCAAACGTTTGCGATGAATTTGTTTAAATATTTCAATAACAAAGTGTTATATAGTTCGTATTGTATATAAATTTGTGCATCAATCATTTATTATTTACACTTAAATTTAAAGAGAATATGAAAAGAATTTTATTGTCATTGGTTTTAGTTGCATTTATTGTGCAAAACATGTTTGCTTGGAGCACACCACAATCACGGAATTATAACGGTAGCTCTTCGCCTGAACAACCATCAACCTTGTATGTTGGAGATACTGGTAGTTTCGGTTGTGATTCTTGGTCTAATCTTGATGGACAATGGGCAGACTGGAAAATCGTAATTCATACAAGTTCAGATGTTTCGAATGGTACTTACGGTACACAAAGTGCAACTCAAAATATTCAACACATGACAGGTACTTCACCAAGATTTACATCAACAGGAACGTGGTATTGGGGAATTCAGGTTCATTATGGCAGTGCTGGTTATGATTGGTATTGTCGTAATGATGCAAACTGGTATAATATGTGGGGAACTCCAACTTCGAATTTGAGTGTGACAGTAAGTGCATTATCAAATCCAACTTTAGGAACATTAACTTCCACAACAAGCTCTATAACGATACCTATTACTGAGTGGAACTCAAAATATGTGACCATTCTCAGGAATACAGTAAATGACTTTACTGATCCTACTCAGGGAACATCATATACTGTTGGCGCAGTAATTAATAGCAAAGCGACGGTAGTTGCTGCTAATAGTAGTACTACATCATTTGTTGACTCTCCACTAACTCCGGGTACAACTTACTACTATAAAATTTACTCAAATAATAATAATTATTATTCAGGAGGAGTATCAGCAAATATAGCAACAGTTGCTGCACCTATTATCACTAGTATTATGTCCTCATTACCATCTTTTTCTTCAACACAAACTTACAAGGGTGCAACAGTAACAGTAACGGGTACTAATCTTAGTGCCATCACTGCTATTAAGTTGGGAGGTGTAACTGGTACTTCAATTACAACTTCTTCACCGACACAAATTGGTAATGCCACATCGTTGAATTTTGTTGTTCCTGATGGAACTTCAGGTGGAACAATATACGTATCAGATGGCACAAATTCGGCTACCAGTTCAGGTTCTTTGACCAATCTTGGTTTTATTTCTACAAACTCGTCAAACTGGAGTGTAGGTTCTACCTGGTTGGGAGGTACAGTACCAACAGCTACCGATAATGTTTCCATTGCGCACGGCACATCAGTAATGTTAGATGGAGATAAAACGGTTGCTAATTTCACAATCAACAGTACTACTGGTAACTTTAGTAATAGCACTTATACACTTACCATTGCTGCCAACGGAACATTGACAAATAACAATTCAGGAAATGGATTTACAAGAAACTCAGGAACTGTAAGTTTTGCCGGTACAGGAACGATTGTTGGAACGATTGGTTTTAATAATGTAACAATTGCAGGTGGAGTTAATTTTGGATCAGCTTCAACCATAAACGGTACATTGCAAATTAATGCAGGTGGATATGTAAATACCAATGCACCAACTTATGCCAGTGGTTCAACACTAAAATACTATTCAGCTACAACTTATGGAAGAGGAACTGAATGGAGCACAACCACTGGAGCAGGATATCCGTATCATGTACAAATAAGCAATAATACAATCCTTGATATGGGTGCTAATAGTGGAACAGGAACAGCCCGTCAGTGTGCAGGTAATTTGACTGTTGATGCAGGTTCAACATTCAGTATGAATGCCACTGCAATGTCTGCAGCAGTTACAGTAATAGGTAATGTGGTTAATAATGGTACAATAACATTATCAGGAACTTCAGGTGGCGACTTAAAAACACAAGGCAATATTAATGATAGTGGAACTTTTAATGCAAATAATCGGGCTATATTCTTTAATGGAGGTAATACCCAGGTGATTCAGGGAACCGGTGTTTTTGATATATCATACGTACGAATAAATAAAACAGGTGGTAGTGTGCAACTAGCCACAGATTTAACCTGTGCGGGGCCTAATGGTGGAAATGCCATGGAAATTGATGGCACGAGTAGTATTCTTGATTTGAATGGACATACCTTGTATTTAGGTCAATCTTCTACAGCTTCTACTTATAATAGTGGTATTGCAACTCCGGGTTCAATAAAGGGAAGTAGTTCATCAAACATTTCGATACTTGGTACGGGTGCTTTGGGAACCTTAAACTTTACATCCGGTTCGCAAACATTGAACAACTTGAGTATTGACCGTCAGACATCGGGAACTGTTACTCTGGGTTCTGTATTAACTGTTAATGGGCAATTGTCATTGACGAATGGAACATTAAGCAATTCAACTAATCTTACATTAGGTAATGGTGCTACAGTTGTACGTTCTGTGGGCACTTTAGCATCAGTTCCAACTTTTGGCAGTTCAGTAAATCTTACATACAGTGGGTCAGCTACAAAAGGAAATGAATTTCCTGCGACAGACATAATTAATACGCTTACAGCAAATAATACTGCAGGCATAACGTTGGCCGACAACCGAAATATCCCAAATCTGTCTATTGGAACAGGATCTTCGTTAACCGTGAATGCAGGCAAACAACTTACAGTAAGTACAACAATGAGCAACAGTGGCACCTTGAATTTGTTATCAACAAGTGCCGATGGTACTGCTACTATTATTACTCCAACTACCATAACAAATTCATCATCGACCTACCATGTTTATCAATATCTCAGTGGAGCGCGTAACTGGTATGTATCGTCACCTGTAAGTACAGCTACAGCTTCGGCAAACTATACTTATTATGTCCGTAATGAAGGTGCGAATTCATGGCCTGTAGTTACTACCGGAACTTCATTGGCAGTAGGTACGGGTTATATTGCAAATCTGGCTACCGGAACATCAACCATCGATTTCACGGGTGGTACATTAAATAGTAATGCAACGATTCCGGTTACTCTAACCCGACATGCAGGAGTTACTAAAGAAGGTTTTAATCTGGTTGGAAATCCATATCCGGCACATGTTACGTTGACCAAAACAATTACTGATGCGGCTAATGCTTTAAATACAATTTGGTATCGTACGACCACCTGGGATGGTTCAAAATATATTTATGCTTTTAGTACCTGCTTGATGAATCAGGATGGAACTTTTTTGTCTACTCCTTTTGGCACTTCTACCAATATTGTAGCACCTATGCAGGCATTTTGGGTAAGAGCAAATGCAGGAGGTGGAACACTTACATTCGCCAGTACAATGCGTTCACATGAAAGTTCAAATCCGTTGAAAGCACCGGCAAAAATGAATGTTACTCAACAGATTTTACGCCTTCAGGTAACCAATAGTAGTTTAGTTTCTGATGAAGCTGTTGTTTATTTCAATTCAAATGCTTCAAACGAATTTGATAATTACGATTCTCCTAAGATGGCTAATTTAATTTCAAGCTTTCCTGAAATATATACCTTGTCATCATCAAGTACTGAACAATTAGCTATTAATGGTTTGAACAGTGTTCCTTATGACGTAGAATTACCTATTGGTTTTACAACCGGTGAAACCAATACATTTACAATTAAAGCTTCCGAATTTAGTAATTTTGATTCAGGAGTTAAAGTATATCTGGTAGATAAATTATTAAACAAAGAAACTGAATTGACAGTGTCTGACTATACATTTAATTCGGATATAGCAGCATCAACTACTCGTTTTAGCCTGATTTTTAAAGCTCCTTCAGTAGCAACAGGTATCAATAGTAACACTGATAATTCTGATATGCTTGTTTACAAGAATATGAATAATCAGATTACTGTAAAATGTGGAGGCGCGTTGAATAGTGAAAGTACTGTGGCTGTTTATAATGGAGTAGGGCAGAGGCTTGTTTCAGAGAAGCTGAAAAGTAATGTTACTCTATTGGCTAACCGCTTAAGTTCAGGCGTGTATATGGTAACAGTAACGAATGGAAGTAAAATGTTGACTAAAAAGCTTGTTGTTGACTAATGTAATAACGAACCGTTTAAATATAATGTAACTTAGAAATGAATCCCCGAAATTTCGGGGATTTTTTTGTTCAAAATTGTGATTAACTAGGGTCTGCTGAAAAACTATTTATTGCCACGGAGTGGCTAAATATGAATAACCCCCAGTGAAGCTTGCGAAATAGGGGGATGTGAATACTCATAAATCATAACCCCGAAGTGGGTTGAACATCAATAGAATATGTCGTTATTGAACCCTATTCAGGGTTCTTGTTTCCCTCTTTATTCTTGTCCACCGGTTTTACCGGTGGTTATTCACATTAAATCCTTTCAGGTGGGGTGTAAAAAATCAGTATTTCTTAGAAAAATATCTTCGTTCCTAATTTATTGCAAATGATATTCTAATTCAACTAGATGAATAAAGAATAGGACGCGGATTTCGCTGATAAAGCTGATAAGACGGATTTTCTTATTTACGACGGATTTTAAATCCCGAATAAATCGGGATTGATTTTAGCGCAAAATCAAAAATGCTTGCATTTTTTCTTATCCGTTTTTTAATCCGCTAAATCTGCGAAAATCTGCGTTCTATTAATCTGTCTAATTTAGGAACGAAGATTTTGAATATAGGTAGTTAATTTTTTACACCCCACCTTTCAGGATTTTTTGATTGCAAAAAGAAAAGCAAGTGCAAGCATAATGAACTTTTAGATTCAAAAAACTTGCACATAAGTTTTAAGGTATGACATTATTCTATTGTATGTCAACAATATTATACTTTTGCAGGAGACCCTAACTAATCCCATTTAATTCCGATAAGTACTATAATTGAATTATTGAAAAAAAACTTATCTTTGCACAAGTAAAGCAGCACAATAAGTTGTTACAGAATTCAAGTATCAATTTCGTTTATTTAAATAATTTCATCTTTCAGGACAACTTAATTAAACTCAATCGGCTTTGCTGCTACCGCTATACGGCAGAACCAACGGTCAGCAACTGAAAGGAGATAATAAGGGTATTTTACTTGTATAATTTAACCTACTAAGGGTTTAAAAACTCGATTTTTTTTTGATTATTAACCCTTAGTTGAGAGAAAATGACTCATGATTTTTCCCTTATTTCTTAGTATTTGCCTAACTAAATGACATTTATTTAAGTATATATAATATAATTTAAGACTACAAATAATAAAATGATGAATATTCAAGAATTACACAATCTCAAATCAAAGTTTGTTGCCCGTGAGGTAGGTAATGAGTTGATTCTAGTACCATTAGCTGAAAATGTGGCTCACATGAGCGAATTGTTTACCATGAACGAAACTGCAAAGTTTATTTGGGAAAACTCAGCCGAAAATTTATCTGTTGCAGATATGGAAAATCTAATGATTGATAATTTTAGTATTGATAACGATACAGCCAGAAAGGATATTGATACTTTTCTGAATCAAATGCAGAAATTGTTCAATAAAAATATCGGTTGACAAATGAGTGAAAGTCAATTTTGCAGCAAATTACTAATAGCTGAATTTCTTATCGAATTAAGTTCCGAAATGCCATTTGAATTGGAGGAAGGTTATGAACCATTTTTGACATGTGATGAGAATAATCGTGAGGCTGATATAAGAATTCAATGTTATAAAGGAATTCCCGAAAAACTATATAATGCTGATAATTTGGTTTTTGAGGCTGAAAACGAAGAACAAAAATACTACTCTATTTACAAAACTGGTGATGATTTGCTTTTTGTTGTACATAGCCAGCAGAAAAAAGATTCTATCCAACAGATTGCCATTCTCGATAAATCTTTCAAAAATTGGAAAGTTTATACAAATTCAGATGATGAAAGTTTCCTTCCTTTGAAGTATCCTTTGGGACCGATTGTTATGAATTACATGACTTTGTTTTCGGAGGCAGTAATGATGCATGCGTCCTGTGCTTTTGATGGCGAGAAAGCCCGTATTTTTACAGGTTTCTCGGGTGCCGGAAAAAGCACAATGTCTAAAATCTGGTCGGAGGCACGAAATCGCATTATTAATGACGACAGACTCATTGTCCGAAAACAGGGTGATAATTATTTTGTATATAATACACCTATGTATTATGTGGATATTTCAAAAAAAGCACCTTTGAGTGCGGTTTATTTAATCAGTCATTCACCCGTGAATAAGGTGAAAAAATTGACAGGCGTAACTGCCATGACAAGGATGATGGCTTTTAGTATTCAGAATAATTTTGATAAGCAATATATTCAAACCCGTTTGAATTTATTTACTGATTTATGCTCTAAAATACCGGTGTATGATCTTGGCTTTGTTCCTGACAGTAGTGTCGTAAAGTTTATCTTAGAAAATGAAGTCAACTAAAAAACAGCGTATTTTACCTGAAAACATAGAATCTTTGAAGGACGAAAACAAAATGATAGGTTTTCGAATGCAGGGTTTAAGCATGTATCCAACGATAAAGGATGATGTTTGGGGAATAAGAAAAGAATGTCATCCTGATGAGTTGGAAATTGGCGACATAATTGTTTTTAAAGCATATGATAAATTAATTACACATAGGCTGATAGAAATACGCTACTCGGAAAATATTAAATATTTTGTTGCGAAAGGTGATAAGAACTTTCATAAAGATACTCCCTTTACAAGTGAAAATTTGATTGGAAAATTGGTAACAATTATCTATAAAAACAAAATTATTAAAATGGATAGCTCATTTATGAAGTTGCAACGTTTTTTTGCATTGTATTTTTCAAAGACACTTATTCCAATTTATAACTTTTACCTTAAGCTGAAGAATCAGTTAGCTAATATTTCTTCCGGTTACCGTTCATTTAGAAAGAATTTATCGGTAGTAGCCGAAAATTCAGGTAAGTTACTTTGGATAAATGCTATATTTTCAGTTTTTCAGGGAGTTATACCTTTTGTTGTTATTGTTTGTATCAAGTCACTTATTGATCAACTTACTATAACAACTGCTTATAATGCTCATCAGCATTTGATGTTTGTGACTTTGCTTATTGCTACTGCTCTTGTGTTTTTATTAAGTGCGGTTTTGACAGAAATAAGCTCTTTCTTTTCTGAAAAGATGTCTCAATCGGTTACACACAACATTTACCAGAAACTTCATGCTAAGCATATTGATTTAGAATTATCTAATTTCGAAAATCCGGCTAAGCAGGATAAAATTCACAGGGCAGTTCAGGAAGCATCGTACCGTCCGTTGAAGATTATGAATGAACTTCTTACCGGAATACGATCGGTTGCTTCATCCTTGTTTTTAGTTGGAATTTTTGCTTCCATTCGCTGGTATCTGGTGTTGGTTTTATTTATTGCTGTAGTTCCCGGTATTTATGTCAGACTTCGGTTTTCAAAGCAGTTATACAAACTGAAGGAGTCACAGAGCACTAAAGAACGTGAAATGTATTACTACAATCGAATTCTTACCGGCTTTCCGTTTGCGAAAGAACTTAAGCTTTTCGGGTTTTTTAATTTTTTCAGGAATCTTTTTGCAGATACACAACATACCCTTTTCGATCAGAAATTAAAACACAGGAAGGCAGAACTAAAAATGGGTATTTATGCTCAGTTTTTTTCAGTAAGTATAATTTTTCTTTCGCTGGGTTTTGTTACCTTTATGAAAATAAACGACGAAATATCTATCGGTACTGTTGTGTTGTTTTTCTTTGCCTTTCAGCGTGGTTACTCGGTTTTGAATGATTTTTTCCGATCAATTACTTCGATAGTTGAAGACAATACTTTTCTGAAAGATTTTATTCAGTTTTTGAATACGCCAACACGTGCAAAGATTGCACCGTTAAATAATTACCGTTTTTCTCTTCAAAAGGAAATCAGGTTTGAAAACGTAAGTTTTAAATACGAATCAAGCAAGCGGGAAGCTCTTAAATCGATAAACCTGACTATTCCGGCCGGAAAAACAGTAGCTTTTGTAGGTGCTAATGGTTCTGGAAAATCAACCATGATAAAACTTCTTTGTGGATTTTATGCACCAGATTCAGGAAAAATATTTTTTGATGACGTTGATGCTGCCACACTTGGTCAGGCTATGATTTGCGAGAATATTACTGCTGTTTTTCAGGATTTTGCCTTATATAATATTTCAGCCATTGAAAATATTTGGCTAGGAAGTACCAAGTCACCTTTCAGAAGAGATCAGGCTCAAAAGGCGGCTGAAGCTGCCGGAATTGCTGATGTAATTGAACGGTTGCCCGATGGTTATAATACTTTGCTGGGTAATCAGTTTAAGGGTGGCGAAGAGCTAAGCATTGGACAGTGGCAGAAAATAGCCATAGCGCGTGCTTTTTACCGCGATTCTCCATTAATTCTGATGGATGAGCCATCGAGTGCTTTGGATGCTGAAGCTGAGCTTCAAATCATTGAAGGTCTGCGAAAATTATCTGAAGACAAGACGGCGGTAATTATCAGTCATAGGTTGAGTACAGTAGAATGGGCTGATTTGATTTATTTCTTTCAGGAGGGTCAGGTTTTGGAGTCGGGTACACACAAACAACTCATGGCAAAAAAAGGGAAGTATTATTCGTTGTTTAAAAGTGCTAACGGTCAAAAAGAATTGTCCTGATTTTATGTGGGTTACAGGATATTTTTTGTGTCCAACACAAGTTCTCCAAACTCAATCATGGCATTGAATATAGCTATTTTCTGATAGTTTCTTAAATCAGAGACTTTAATATCTTTCTCAACGATAATACCTTTTTCGAATAATTCAGCCCGATTTGTGCCGTACAGCAATGGAGTACGTGGAGTATGCCAGTTTTTACCATCAAACAAAGCCACATTGGAGTAGGAAGTATCTGTGATAAAGCCATTTTTGACCATTAATACATCGTCACAATCACTCCTTTTCTCATAAGCTATATTGTAAACTCTACGGTCTTCAAGCTTATAGACAAGGGTTTCTATCTCAGTTTCAACCAATTTTAAGGTTTTGATTTCACGCATTAGGTATGGTGTGAATTCAATTGATTGTACAATGTCGCTATACACAATCCGACATTTATAGATTTCATTTTGTGGAAGTAAGACCTGATTCAATTCATCAAACAGATTGATAGTGGTTTCGTTCGGGAAAAACTTCTCAAAAGCCGTATTGACACGTGTTTGATGGTATTTCAGACGGTATAAAGCACCATCTTTTAGTTTAATTGCTTCAATAAACAGGCACATATATTTTCTGAATTAATTCTTCATACTCTTTCATTAGTTCACTTTGGGCGGTAATTCCACCACCACTTTTGAAGACGAGTTTATCATCAACTTGCTCAACAAACCGAATCATTACAGCAGAATCAAGATTTTGACCATCAAACCAACCCCAAACTCCGGTATAAAATCCACGTTCATAACCTTCGGCCTGTTCTATAATTTCGAGCGTTTTTTTCTTTGGTGCTCCGCATATAGAACCGGCTGGCAGCAAAGCAAACAAAATATCACCCAGTCTTTCTCTGAAATTTTCAGGTAATTGTCCTTCGATTTCAGAGCTAACCTGCAATAAATCCTGTTTATTGGTGCTTATTTTATCGATATAGCGGTAATGTTTCACGTTAATCTGTTCGGCAACAAGACTCAAATCATTTCGGATTAAATCAACAATGGTGGCATGTTCAGCCTTTTCTTTTGGGTCGTTCAGAATCTGTTTTTCGGCATTGGGAAGTGATGCATCAATGGTTCCTTTCATCGGAAAAGATGAAATTGTACGATCGTAGATTTTTACAAATGTTTCGGGTGAAAAGACCACAAACCTATTATTTAACCAGAGTTTGTATTTAGATGAGCCTACTTGATACAACTCAAAGAGTGAAATGTTGGTATAAATATTTGTTGGTTGGGTCAAGTTTATAAGAAATGAGTTTCCCAAATGAATCTGCTGCTGAACATAATCGAATTTCTGTCTATATTCGTCAAAATCAACCGGCTTTATTTGCCAATCAACATCTCGACTTACCTTATTTGATTGCACGACTGAATCGGTCTGAAAACGGATATACTGTTCATCCAATTCAGTTTCTGGAATTACAAAACCGGATTCGGCTTTAAAATCAATAATAAACAAAAAAGGCAATCGGGAAACTGCCAGATTATTCATTTGTTGAATAATTTGTTGCTTTTTCAGTATTGAGTAAGGGAATTGTTCCTTCATTCTTGTTTAATCAACTTTGAGATTACAAAGTTAGGCAATTATAGGTTTATTTTAGCATTATAATTTCGAGTCTATATGTCAATATTGAAAATATTTCTTTTCTCTTTCCAAAAAAATAAGTAAGTTTGCATATCATCTATAAAATTAGCTAAATATGAAACGAATAACTTATTATTTTTTGTCTTTTATTGCGTTGACGTTTATGTTCAATTCATGTTCTTCCAATGAAATTGTGTTTGATCAAAATCTATTGATAGGGAAATGGGTCTCGGGCACTGAGTATTATCGGTATGATACCGGAGGTAAAGGCGTTACGTGGGATACTGCCGATAATGTAACAGAAGCTGAAGGTCAGGCCTATACATGGACTTTGGTGAATGCTGATCTTACACATATTCATATTTTGACCACCGGTGGGGGCGGAGTGCCGAAAATATACACAGTTACTGAACTGACCACAAGTACTTTAAAGTATAAAGATGAATTTAATAAAACGTATTCGTACACAAAAGTCAAATAAAGAATTTTCTTATTGATGCTATCATTTTTTTGTGAGTAATAAATTATATCAACTTTCAAAAACCTTGTTTTTTGTATGAATAAAACCCTGAAAATAAGCTTGCTATCTGTAGCTTCTATATTGGTAGTGCTATTAATTACGATTCTGACATTAACATGGCTTGTTTTCACACCTTCAAAACTTACTCCAATTGTTCGCAATCAGGCAAGCAACTATATTTCTTGTAAGTCTGAACTTGGAAGTGTGGAACTTACGTTTTTTAGCACATTTCCTCAGTTTGGAATAAAAATACATGATTTAAAGTTGATAAACGCCATGCAAGGAGCTTCTTCAGATACATTGCTCAGCTCAGAAACCACTCTTGCAGCTATTGATTTTAAGGCTCTGTGGAGCAAAAATGAACTAATCCTTCATAACCTGCATTTAAAAAATGTTACTCTCAATGCTTTTGTCGATAAAACTGGAAAAGCCAATTATGATGTTTATAAATCCAGTTCGAAAGATACGAGTGCCTTTAAAAATCCGTTTGAGAGAATTGATTTAAAGGATTTTACTTTCTCAAATGTTCAAATCTCTTATATCAATTTATTTACTTCTAAATTTGGAAAACTCAGGGATTTGAATGGTAAATTAAATTTTAAAATGAAAGGTGATAATGTTCTTGCAACGATTCTTGCCGATTCTCATGAAGTTTCATTCAGGATGGACAGCACTGATTACCTCAAAAAGTCCACTTTGAGTATCAACATTCCGATTCAGTATGAAATGAAAAGCAAATTGGGAACATTGAAGGCAGCCAAAATCATACTCAATGGTCTGGTTGTCAGTATGGATGGAACATTTCAACTCAGTTCAATAAATGATGACATTATTACTTCAATTCACTTCAGTACAGAAAAATATCAGATAAAATCACTTTTGGAAATGGTTCCTCCAACCTATAGTTCCGCTTTGAAAGGAAAAAAACTGGATGGAATAATTAATACAAATGGAACTGTAACAGGTGTTTATAATGCACAACAATTTCCGGTTTTTAATGTGAACCTTCAATTCGAAAAAGGAACATTTGAATACGAGGGGTTCTCATATAAACTGCGTGAAATACTTGGAAATGCTGATGTGCTTATCAATTTGAATGACGAGTTGGCTTCCAAACTGATTCTTAACGATGTAATGGCCAAAACCGGGCAGTCGGAAATTCACGCAAAAGGCTTGGTGGATTATATTATGGCTGATGATATGTTGTTTGATTTGGATATGAAAATGCAGCTTAACCTACCTGAACTTGAACCTATGATGCCCGATGGCATGTCAATAAAACTCAATGGAATGGCTACAGGAACTGCCAAAGCACGGTTTATGCTTTCGGAAGCAATGGCTATGAATTTGGAAAAAATGAATATTTCCGGGAAATTTGATGCACCGAATTTGAGTATAAATTACGACAGTATTTTAATGTCAGCAGATAATGCAAGGCTCGATCTTATTATTCCAAATGCTAAGAAAACATTTACTCATTTTATGCATGCCGGGCTTTGGTGCAACAAAATGAATGTATATAAAGGAAACAATACTAAATCAACGATTTACAACGTAAATCTTCTTACTGAAATATCCGATTTCAGAAAGAAAAAAGCGATGAATACTTTAAATTGTGATTTCAATTTTGACCAAATGTCAGCGTCAATGGATAATATGTTTGTCAATCTGGAGAAATCGAATGGTAAATTAGCCCTAAAAATGAACTTAAGTGATTCTGTTTCATTACCAGAAGTCAGTTGCAACTTTGATGTTAAATCACTACGAGCATCGAAGGATACAATGTCAGCTATAATCGAATATCCGAAAGGCGAGTTATCCATGCGTAGTGATAAATTACATCACAATCAGGCAGTATTTGATATAAAATACAGCAGCAATGGAACTTTTGCAAATAGAGGTGGTGGTGATAGCTTTAGTGCAAAGCAAATGAATGTAAAAGCAAACATCGTTCACAATGACAATGAAAAAAGCACCATGTTGCAATGGACTCCAACCGGGATTGCAACGATGGAAGATGGAAAAATAACATTAAATGGTTTAAAAGCCAATATCCAAATTCCGGTAATGGAGTTTAGTTTCACGCCTGATGATTTTATTGTGAAAAAAGCTAAGCTTATTGTTGATAATTCTGATTTTCAATTAACCGGTAAACTTTGGAATGTAACTAATTATTTGCAAAACAAAGGACTTTTAAATGGTGACTTCAACTTCACTTCCAATAAAACCGATGTTTACCGATTTATGGAACTTAGCAATGGATTCGGTGTTAAAGATTCAGCAACAATATCCACTACAAAACCTGAACAAGAAACCAATTCAGGACCATATATGGTTCCTAAAGGAATGAATCTAAAATTAAATGCTAAAATTAATGAAGTTCATCTGGGATTCGATACAGCACACAATGTACTTGGCGATTTGTATGTGAAAGATGGATTGCTGGTGCTCGAAAATATGCGGTTTGCAACATCAGCGGCCAAAATGCAGCTTACAACCATGTACCGCACACCACGGAAAAATCATTTATTTGTTGGTATGGATTTTCATATAACAGATATGGAAATAAGCGAATTACTTAAAATGATTCCTGATATTGATACCATTATGCCTATGTTAAGGTCATTTGGTGGTAAAGGTGAATTCCATATTGCAGTCGAAACCTACCTGGATTCAACCTATCATTTCAAGAAATCAACCCTGCGTGGGGTTTCGTCTATTAAAGGTGAAAATCTGACTTTGATGGATGGCGAAACTTTCTCAGAAATAGCCAAAACACTTCAATTTAATAAACAGACAAAAAATAGAGTTGACAGCTTGTCGGCTGAATTTACCATCTTCAAAAATGAAGTCGATATTTATCCATTCCTTATTGTAATGGATAAGTACAAAGCAGTAGTAGCTGGTCGACATAATCTCGACATGACTTTCAATTATCATATCTCAGTTACTGATAGTCCTTTACCAATAAAATTAGGTGTGAATGTAACCGGGAAAAGTGGTGATATGAAAATTAGTCTTGCAAAATGCAAGTATGCCAATCTGTATAGACCGGTTGCCCGAAAAGAGATAGATACAAAACAGCTGGAAATCAGACAAATGATAAGGAATGCACTTACAAAGGAAGTTATAAAATAAACTATAAAAAAGCTGTCAGTTTTAATTGGCAGCTTTTTTAATATAATCAATTTCTTTTCGGTTTATTCCTGTGAAAAGAACCTTTTCCTTTGCTGAATTTTTTGTGACCAAAACGGTGCAATTCCGGTTTATATTCAGGAGCTTCACCCAATTCTATCGGAAGAGGAATTTTGTAAATGTCTTTTTCAAGAAAATTCTCAATTTGCTTAAACTTGTATTGCTCTTCTTCAGATACAAAAGTAATGGACATGCCCTTAGCGCTGGCACGGGCTGTACGACCAATGCGGTGAACATAATCTTCGGCATCGTGTGGAACATCATAATTAATTACCAACGAAATATCGTCAATGTCGATTCCGCGGGAGACAATATCTGTGGCAACCAGAATATTCACACGATTGTTTTTAAATTCGTGCATAATTTTATCTCGTTGCACCTGATCCAGGTCTGAATGCATTTCGCCTACCGATAATCCCATTTGACGAAAAGTCTTGAAAAGTTCCTTGACTTTTAACTTTGACCCGGAGAAAATGATGACTTTATTTGGTTCCTGATCAGCAAACAAATGGCGAACAATCATTTGCTTCTGAGGCTCATAGCAAATATAAGCAGTTTGCATAATACTTTCGGGTGGCTTGGAAACTGCGATTTTTACTTCAACAGGGTCATGAAGAATCGTTTTAGCCAACAGACGGATTTTAGGTGGCATGGTTGCCGAAAACATGATGGTCTGACGGTCTTTTGGAAGTCGATTTACTACTATCATTATATCATCGAAAAAACCCATATCAAGCATACGGTCAGCTTCATCCAGAATAAAGTATTTTACGTGCGAGAAATCAATGTCATAAAGATTAATATGCGAAAGCAAACGCCCGGGAGTAGCAATAACCACATCCGCACCTTTTTGTAACCCACGTCGTTGAACATCCCAAGCTTGTGAATCATTTCCACCATAAACTGCCACCGATGAAAATGATGTAAAATAGGAAAATCCTTCCATTTGCTGATCAATTTGTTGTGCCAATTCGCGGGTAGGAGCCATTATGATAGCATTCACCTTGTCTTCGGCATGTGACTCAGACTGCAAATTATGTAAAAGCGGTAGAATAAACGCTGCAGTTTTACCAGTTCCTGTTTGAGCGCAGGCAATTACATCACGTTTTTGTAGTATTACTGGGATAGTTTGTTCCTGAACGGGGGTAGCTTCAGTAAAATTCATGGCTTGAAGGCCATCTAATACCGCATCGCAAAGCGGTAATTCATCAAATCTCATGTTTTCAATTATTTGACTGCAAAGATACGCAAATAAAAGCAAGGATTCATTCAATAGGTTCATTTAAAACAAAGCAAAAAATCCCCAGAAGTTTTCGGAGGATTTTAAATTAAGCCTGATTCAAATTTGGTGGATTTTTTGCCTGGATTTTATAGGATGATATTCATAACATTTAATCAGTTGATAACTACTTTTTTAGTTACACTTTTTCCGCCATTACTTACTGTTATAAAATACACACCCGATTGTAGTGGAGTTTCTAATACAGTTTTAGTTGAACTCATATTCATTGCTGCAATTCGTTGACCTATTGCGTTGTAAACCGCTAGAGAACCAGCACCATTAATCATAAGTTGATTATTTGCATTGCTAGAAATCCATACATTGCCTTTGTTTGCTGTGTTGATTCCTGTTGCAACAGCAGGAACTTTAAATAATACGGCGAAACGGCTGGTATTATTCAATGTTACATCCGATGTGAAACTGTAATTAGCAACGGTCAAATCCTGTTCAACATTCAATACCTTGTCGCGCAAAATAATTTGAGTTCCCGAAACAAAATTACTGAATTGTGAAGCTTTGATAGTGAACGTGTTTGACTGACCAGTGGTGAAACCCAGCGGAATTTCAGTATTATACTGAATTGAATTCAATCCGTTAATAACCAGTTTTTCTGTTCCAGCCAACGTATAAATTTCAGGAATTGAATTATTAGCATTGGTTATTTTTTCAGAATCATAAGCGTCATAATTGTACGAAGCATTTGAATTAAATAATACAATAGTTTCATCGCTGGTTATTCCATTTGTTACCTGAAGATGCAATACTGGAACAGTAGTAGCTGGAGCTTTAAAACGATTGGTTTCAATACTCTGATCCTGATGTGAACGCATGGAGTTATCTACTGCAAAAACTCCTGATGTAAGTCCGGCAGTTACCCGCACCCAAAATGACTGCATTGGTGGAATATTAGCAGTAACTCCAATAAGCGAATTGTTGTTATTGCTTGTTCCGATATGACTAACTGCATTATAAGTATCAAATATCCAAGTACCTGCATTCTTTAACCTGAACCAAATAGTTGAAGATACGTTAGCAGTATTTGTACTTGCCAGTGCCGATTCAAAATTTAAATAGGATGGATATGGATTACCAACCAAGTTAAATCCTTCTTTGACAACTCCTGCATGACGTGTTAAGCTAATTTGCTGAGCTCCTGTATTTAAAACTCCTCCGGTAAATGTAACAGATCCGGTGGAAGCAATATTGGCTATATATCCTTTCATTACATCTAACGAAGTTGCATTATTGGTTATTTGTGACCATGAATTATCCGACTCGTTATAATAGTACAAAAAATTGGAATTTGCAGAGAATACATTACTTGTTGCACCGGACACCGGACTCGAAATATAGTAGTTTCTGTCGCTTGTCAGGTATTGATTGACTTTCAGACTTCCGTTTACGGTTGTAGTTCCATTATCCACATAAGTGCCTGTTCCATTTGAATTGCTGTTAATGGTAAATGCATTAGTTGTCAGCGTGTTCGAACTGTTGTTGGTAAGCTGACCTCCTCCTTCTATGGTGATGCTGTTTACATTCGTTGGCGTATCAATAGTTAGTTTTCCTCCGTTTAAAACTGAAATATTGGTGGTAGAAGAAATATTAGCTAATGACGATGCATTGGTAGTTCCGTTAATCAAAACAGTTTGAGCCGTATTTGAATAAGGCGATTTAATACCACAGTTGGCATATACCCGGTAATAATACGTTCCACCCGAAACAATACTGTTGTCGGAATAAACGGTACTGTTTTTGGCTGCCGTAGCAATCAACGTCCAGTTTGTATTATCCGTTGAGCGTTCAATTCGATAATTTGATTCTGACGTTGTATTATCTGTCCATGTCAGGTTTATTTGCGTTTCGGACACGGATACGGCACTCAGATTAGTTGGTGCAGTCAGCGATAAACTCCGGTAATAATCGAATGGACGTACAAATTCACAACCCTGTGAAATCAAAAACTGAACAATTAATTTGAACTGATCCAGTGTGGAAGAACCTGCCGTATAATAATTCGGATGTCCCTGCAAAATCATGTAGTTTGTGTAACCTGCTTTTGCAGCATTGTAATTATCAACAAAATAGGAATACTCAGGAACTCCTGTTGCACTTTCCATATTTACCCTGTTGTCCAGATAAGTTACGCCATTGGTAGCAGAAACTACATCACTAAACATGAATACTTTATAGTTAGGATCTTCTCCAATCACTGTATTGGTAGTAGCATCGCTTGCATTGTAAGGTGTTCCGAATGAATGCATCTGAACTCCGAGATACGTTTTAATTAACTGAGTTGCCTGATCGAAATTTGACTTTTGATAGCTGTACGTTGTTCCCGAAAATTCATTGGTAACATGTTCCAATCCATGATTCCATACTTCAACCAGCGTATCACCAACGCTGTTTGTTGCGTTCAGATAGGGCGATAAAACTGCTGATGAAGTTCCGTCAAATCGGTTGGCAATAGCTCCACCTCCCCACTTTATGTTGTTGGCTTTCAAATAATCCCAAACGGGCGAAGCTAAAAATACGCTGTTCAATACCCCAAGATCATCTAATTTGAGAATAATTTTCAGATTATTTGCCGGAATCGAAGCGGTTGATGTTGTAAAGCTGGCTGAACTTGTGGATAAAACTGAATTGCTGTGATAGGTTCCATCGCCATTAGCCAGAACTTTATACGTATAAGTCAAACCCGGAACTAAATTGCTGACTGCCAAGCTGGTTGTGCTTTGTCCGCTAACGGTTGTTGAATCGACAAAAGTTGTTCCCCAATAAACTTTCACCGTGTAACCAATGGCATTTGCATCATTATTTGTCCAACGGGCAGTAAACCCACTGTTTGTAATACTTGTTGCAGTTCCTATTGTTGGTGCTGTTAAAGCTGTTGATACTGGTGGTGTGTAAGTAGTTGTTCCAACAGCAGCTGCCCAACTGGTAGAAACACGAACCCCTCCGACAGAATAATTCTGTGCCACTGTTCCTGTTGCCCTTGACCAAAGATTACTTAATTGTGTTCTGAACGTGACCGATGAATTGTCGCTGATTTCGGGCGAAGCAGGTTCTGTGCCACCCAGCGTTGGATTGATATAAACTGATGAAGTACTTGATGCGAAGTCGTATTTCAACACTATCAGATAGGTATTTCCAACGGTTAGCGAGGTGGGTGAAGCGGCATATTTATAGTCAGCACTTGCCGAACTTGCTCTAACCGTTCCGATTTTATAAAAACCGGTGGCTGTTTTGCCAATCAATACTTTTGGTCCTGCACTGGTCCCGTCAGCCATCCCGAAAACTTCCTGATTGGTAGATGAAATATTGGCAATTGCTTTTAATAAAAACGACATATAGAGTGTTCCGCTATTTATCGATGTGGCATTAAACGGTTTATAAGCCTTGTAATCTGTTGCTGTGCTTGTAATCACATTAGTCATTGCTTTGCCAACTCCCGAATTTATGTAACTCAGACTTACACCATTGTTGAAAGTTAAGCAGGGGCTGCCAATTGTTCTTCCTGCTCCATCATGTGTACCAGCTTCAGTCCACGAACCCAGACCGTTGATAGACCCATCGGTATAATTAAAGGTTTCATCCAGTAAAACAGGATTGGCTGCCACAGTTAATGTCTGATTTACATTCGTTGCTGCATTGTAAGTTCCGTTTCCGGCTTGCGAAGCAGTAATAGTACTTGTTCCAACGCCCACAATATGAATATTACCGCTAACAATTGTTGCCACCGCTGTATTTGAACTGCTGTATGAAACGGTTAATCCTGAGCTGACAGTAGCACCCGGTGCAAAATCAGCATCACCTATAGATTTAGCCGGAAGTGCATTGAAAGTAATAGTTTGATCTGCTGTTTGAACTGTAAAATTGGCTACCAAAGTTCGCGCAGAAGATGCTGTAAATGTGTAAGTTGAATTAGTTGAGACTTCCGTTCCATTTTCAGTCCAGTTAACAAACCTATAACCGCTTAGAGGACTTGCCACAACCGACACGCTTGTTCCTGTAAGAATGGTGCCACCACCGCTCACAGTACCCATCGATACATTGGCTGAACTTGCTGATATCGTGTAGGTTACTAATGATACGTATTTTCCAACGGCATCAGCCCATGAGGTTGAAACCCTTGCACTGCTCAAATCGTAATTCTGAACGAGTGTTGTACCCTGCGCTCTGAACCATAAATTTGTAAGCTGAGTGCGAACTGTAGCAGATGTATTGTCGCTTATTTCGGGTGAAGCAGGTTCCGTTCCGCCTAAGGTTGGATTTATGTAAACCGAAGAAGTGGAACTTGAAAAATCATATTTTAAAACTATCAAATAAGTACTTCCAACGGTCAGTGAAGCAGGAGAAGTTGCATATTTATAATCCGCACTTGCAGTACTTCCCCGAACAGTTCCGATTTTATAATAGCCGGTGGTTGTTTTTCCAATCAGCACTTTTGGACCGGCACTAGTTCCATTTGCCAAGCCCATTACTTCCTGATTTGTTGGTGAAATATTGGCATTCGCTTTCAGCAGGAACGATAAATATACGATTCCGGAATTAACAGGTGAAACTGTAAATGCTTTATAATCGTAAAAATCAGTGGCACTTGTTCCAATATTCGTGGTCATCGACTTTCCTGAACCCGATAAAACATAACTTCCACCGGCATCAGTATAGGTCATTGCAGTGCCTCCTACCGTTCTGCCTGTTCCACCCACATAAGTACCCGCTTCAGTATAACCGCCATTGGTGCTGAGATTACCATCAGAATAGTTGAAATTTTCATTATATAGGCCTGTGTTGGCAACTACATTTAATGTTTGAGAAACGTTTGTAGCTGAATTTGTGTTTGCATCACCTGCCTGCGAAGCTGTAATGACACTTGACCCTACGCCTACGATATGAATTTTTCCATTCAAAATGGTTGCCACAGCAGTATTTGAGCTGATGTAAGATGCTGTAAGTCCTGAACTTACAGTTGCACCCGGATTGAAATCGCTGTCTGTTGTATATTTCCCTGTCATAGCCCCAAAAGTTATCGTTTGATTTGCTTTGGATACGGTTAGTGTTTGACTTACATCCGAAGCTGCATTGGTATAACTATCGCCTGCTTGTGAAGCTGTTATGGTTGAAGTACCTACTCCAACAATATGAATCTGATTGCTCACAATGGTGGCTACAGACGTATTGGAACTGGTATAACTCACCGCTAATCCTGAACTTGCACTTGCTCCTGGGGTGAAGTCGGCATCACCAATTGATTTAGATGGAAGACTATTAAATGTAATGGTCTGATTGGATTTGCTAATGTTTTGAAGCGTAAATTGCATCCAATCGGTGTTGCTCACATAATTTTGTGTTCCTCCCGAAGAATATACTCTTAAACGAATTTCGCCACCGGAAGAAATATAGTTTGTCGGTGTGGCTTGCTCGTAAGTTATGGTAACATCACTCGAGGATACAGCACGTGAATCAATTTGATCCCATACTGAAGTTGTAAAATTGTATAAATAAAGGATTTGTGTTTTACTCGACTGATTTTTGCCATCGAAATTCACAATTAATTTTGCAATTGAACTGGCTGACTGGCTCACAAATGTACTACCATACCAGTCAATTTTGCGTGTTCCGCTGGCAGTTGAGTTAATCCTGAGGTAATTAGCATCGTTACTTGCCAGACTTGAATATGTTCCACTACCTACAGTACCCGAAGTTACGGTGATGGATGTTGGGCTATAAACATAAAGTGCTGAAGTGGTTACAGTAAGAGTTTGGGCATTATCGGGAGCTGCACTGAAATTTGTATTTCCGGCTTGTGATGTGGTAATGGTTGATGTTCCGGCTCCAACTATATGTATTTTTCCGCTCACGATGGTTGCTACAGCGGTATTTGAGCTACTGTAAGCTACAGTTAAACCTGAACTCGCAATAGCCGGACTAAAATCAGCATCTCCCAACGCTTTTGTCAGTGCTCCAAATGCGATGGTTTGGGTTGCTTTTGCCACGGTGAATGTTTGTTGCACACTGGCAGCTGCAGCATAACTTGCATCACCCACTTGTGAAGCGGTAATGGTTGTTGTTCCCGCACCCACTATTTGAATGGAATCGTTCACATAATCAGATCCTGAAGAAATAATTTTAGCAACTGATGTATTTGAACTTGAGTAAGTTACTTTCAAACTTTGTCCTACACTCGATGTTGCTCCGGGATCAAAATTGTCATCACCATAAGTTGAAGCAGGCAAAGTTGGAAAGCTAATGGTTTGTGCCAGATTTTTCAGTTCCTGAACAGAAAAACTATTAAAACGCATGGTTTCATCCCGTAAATACTGAATGCTTAGAATGCTGCGGTAAATTCCCCATTTCGGACGGGTAAATGTGTTAGTCGAACGGAAAGTGCAAAGGTCGCTATTGCTGTAAGTCAGCAGGTTAGTGCCATCGCTTACTTTATTAATTGAGATAGAATAAGAGCCGTGAATACTGTCAATATGAATTTGTTCGGTTGCTTCTACCCAGGTATTTTCAAACGAAGATAAATTTACTTCTGCCAATTTTGATTGAACATTTGTTGTTTGTCCGTCGTAATAATCCAGTTCCAGCTTGTTACCCCCTGAATTGTATCGTGGTGTCAGTGTAAAAATCGGATTGCTGTCATCGCCACCCACCGCTTTTATTTGATGAATATGTGTAAAATTAGTTGATGGTTGAAATCCGGTAGGGACTTTAAATCGCCATTTATATTTAATTGTTTCGCCCAGTACGCCTTTTAAACTGTCGGGGGAAGCATCGTATGTTTTTATTTCAACGCGCTGACGGTCGGTATCGCCGGTCGATTCGTCTTGTAATTCATTAGGGTTACTAATATGTAGGTAAAATTCAAATACATACTTCCCCAAGTCAGCATCATAAACTTGTTTGATGTGAGGTCCAAAGGTTGGATCAAAAGCATCGGGCGTTTCTTCGGCTGTTCCTCCGGGAGCTAATATGCTATTTATCAGTGAATAAGTATCAGTTACTCCATTTGCATTTAATATAGCTTGAGAATAGGTGAGGAGTGATGAGGCAATAAAAATAGTTAACAGTAAAACTTGTTTACTGAATGAATGTATTTTAATCATTTTCTCAAATAGTTTTAGTTTATACCGGGTTGGTAATTGTAATAGTGATACAATGTCGATTAGATAAGGAATTTAAAATTGTAGTAAGATACAAATATGAGAATAAGGATGTTTTTTTAATTTTAAACTTCCAAGGGATAAATACCAGATTTATATTGATTCTTGACCCTTAGTAGAAAGTATAAACCATTAGATTTCCCCCTTATTTCTATTTTAAAGCTTAACTAAACGTTATTGAATAATGATAGATAAACTCAACAGTTAATAATAATCTACTTATTATAAATAGGTTATTGTAAGATTTAGAGAAAATCTGATTTTTATATTGAGATCATTTAATACAAATGGAACATCCCGATAGTTATTAGTATGTAAAAGAATATAATTCTACATTAACCAGGGATGTTCCACTTGAATTTTGCAACGAAATGCAAAGATAATTTATAATAATTCTTTATTAACCGATGTTCGATTTAAAAGGATCGTTATTAAAATATTCAGGTGCATTCAAATTTGCTTCCCCCGGAGCTTTCGGAGGTGTTGATTCAAGCTGAAGAGCTATTTCATTATCCAACTCAATACGCTCAACCTGAGGAGCGATGTAAAAATGTTTTTGGTTATTCATAGGATTATTTTTTTTGTAAAAACCTTCATCCGAATCACGGACGAAGGTTTTTGTTGTTTATTTATTTAATAATTACTTTTTGAGTTACACTTTTGCCTGCATTGCTTACAGTTACAAAATATACACCCGATTGAAGTGGAGTTTCAAAAACAGTTTTAGTTGAACTCATGTTCTTAGCTGCAATTCGTTGACCTATTGCATTGTAAACAGCTACAGAACCAGCACCATTAATCATTAGCTGATTGTTTGCATTGGTAGAAATCCATACATTAGCATTGTTTGCGCTGTTGATTCCTGTTGCAACTGAAGGAGCTTTAAACAATACGGCAAAACGGCTTGTATTATTCTTTGTTACATCCGATGTAAAACTGTAATTAGCAACGGTCAAATCTTGTTCAACATTCAATACCTTGTCGCGCAATACAATTTGTGTACCTGAAACAAAATTACTGAATTGTGAAGCTTTGATAGTGAACGTGTTTGACTGACCGGTGGTGAATCCCAGCGGAATTTCAGTATCATACTGAATTGAATTCAAACCGTTAATAACCAATTGTTCTGTTCCAGCCAACGTGTAAATTTCAGGAATTGCAGCATTATCATTGGTCATTTTTTCAGAATCATAAGCGTCATAACCGTTCGAAGCATTTGAATTGAACAATACGATAGCTTCATCACTGTTAGTTCCGTTAGTTACCTGAAGATGTAATACTGGTACAGTAGTAGCAGGAGCTTTAAAGCGGGTGAATTCAGTTTGATCTATGTGTGAACGCATAGTGTTATCTACCGCGAGCGTTCCGGTTGTCTGACCTGAATTTACTCTTACCCAAAATGCCTGCATAGGTGGAATATTAGCAGTTACTCCGACAAGGAAATTGTTATAATTACTTGTTCCAATATGACCAATGGCATTATAAGTATCAAAAACCCAAGTGGCTGCATTTTTAGTTCTGAACCACATAGTTGAAGATACATTTGCTGTACTTGTACTTGCCATTGCCGATTCAAAATTCAAATACGATGGATACGGATTACCAACCAGGTTAAATCCTTCTTTAGCAACTCCTGCATGACGGGTTAAGCCAATTTGTTGTGCTCCGGTATTTAATGTTCCGGTAAAGGTTACCGCTCCATTAGTAGCCATATTTGCCACGTAACCTGTCATAACGCCAAGACCTGTTCCATTATCAGAAATCTGAGGCCAAGCTGCATTTGTTTCATCATAGCTATAAAGAACGTTTGAGGCAGCATTAAATACATTACTTGTTGCACCCGAAACCGGACTTGAAATATACCAGTTACGACCGCTAGTAAGGTATTGCTGAACATTGGTAGTTCCGGCAGTTAGAGTTCCTCCATTATCTACAAAAGTACCTGTACCGTTAGTTGCATCACTCTGAAGAGTTAATGCACCTACAACAGATAGTGTTTTTCCTGAAGCTAAGGTAAGTTTTGCACCCGGAGCAACGGTCATTGTTTTTACTGTAGCATCCGCATCAATTGTAAGAGTTCCGGCTGAAACGGTTACATCAGTTCCAGAAGTAGGTGAATAAGTTGACAGATTTGCATCAGACGATACAGTAACTGAAGGTGATACCGGAGTTACAGAATTTGAAGCATCACTTGCTGAACTGCTACCCACACTGTTACGTGCAGTAACGGTAAAGGTATACCCTGTTCCGTTGGTAAGACCTGTTACAACGATTGGGCTTGAAGCTCCGGTAGCTGTATGGTTACCCGGACTTGAAGTTACTGTATAGTCAATAATTGACGAACCTCCATCGCTTGTTGGTGCTGTAAAGGCTACGGATGCCTGAGCATTTCCTGCTGTGGCTGTTCCAATGGTTGGAATACCAGATATTGTTGGAGCTGTATAATCACCTAATCCAAAACTACCCACACTTGTAAGCCCAGTTGTAGAATAAGTCCCAGTAGTGCTGTATGAAGTAACCGTACCAGCGTTATTTTCAAGTATTTTAGCTGTACTTACTGGTGTAAATCCTGTACCATCCAAAGTCAGGTTATAAGCATAAGCTGTAGAACCAGTCTGAGCAATGGTCCAGTTACGAGCTAAAGTAGAAGTGGTATTAGCTGGAAGAGTTCCGCTCCATGCACTTTCAGTTTGACTTACCGTAAATGTACTTGGAGTAACATCCAATGCTGTAGCATTAATAGTTACCGGACGATAGATAACACCTGCACCAATAGGGAAGGTTTTTGAACCGGTTGAACCATAAATCAGAGCTAAATTACCATTAATATAATTAGATGATGAAGCTCCGGAAATACTTCCTGCTGAACCAATAGTTAAAGTATTAGCAACTGTATTAAGTAAACCTGATGTTAAAGTCAAAGTACCATTTAAAGTAGTAGATGCTCCTAATGTTACACCTGCTGCATTATTGATGGTCAAATTGTTTAAATTGGCAAGAGTTGAAGTGGTTTGAGCAATACTTCCATTATAAACAATAGTACTAGAAATACAATCTATTGTCCCTGATCCCGATTTTGTACCACTTAATGTCAAGGTATTCGCTCCAACAGTCAAAGTACCTAATGTAAGACCTAAGTTTCCGTTTACCGTTGTTGAACCACCTAAAGTTACACCTGCTGTATTGTTAACGGTTAGACCATTAATATTAGATGGAAAATAGTTCCCTGGAACCTGAGCTGCAGTACCAACAAATGAAAAGTTAGTTGCCGCATCAAAACTACATGTGGTTGTACGGATTGGTCCTGTTGAAGAATTTAATCCCGATGAATTACCTAATGCAACAGTCGAACCTGCCGAAGTTGTTGAGAATGTACCACCTCCAGTGACATAACTAGTTATTGTTGGATGCGAACAATCAACTGCTGAAGTAGATGTACCAGTTACTCGTATTTCACCTCCTGAATTTACAGTATAAGTCGCTGCCTGAACTTGATGCGCAGGGCTAAGATTAAATTTTCCAGCTGTTATTAAACCTTTATCATAAACAGTAAGTGTAGAAGTTTTACCAACAGCAGCTGTTGTATTTAATGTTCCAGTAATATTGATAGTTCCATATACATCAATTATTACATTGCCTGAACAAAGTGCTGTAGAACTACCACCAGGAGTCATATTGCCAGGTACAGTCAGCGTTTTTCCCGCACTTACTGTCAGGGTAACATTCGTGTTACCTGTATTATCAGACTGAACACCAGCTGTGCCATACGTTGCTGTTACATTGGCATCGAAAGTTACTCCAATCGGTGTCATTCCGGTAACCGGTTGAATTTTATATGGGTATATACCCCCGTTACCTGTAATGTCAATAATATTGCCATAAGCTAAAACTAACTGAGAGCCTGAAGTAAGTGCATTGTTGGAGTCACCAAATGTGCCATCACATACTAACGAAGTACCATAAACAGAAAGCGTTTGTGCTGCTGTGTTTGCCCATACTTTACCACCAGTGTTAATAGTAAGATTATTACATTTAGCTCCAGAAACTGCTACATCTATTGTATGACCATTTAAAATTACTACATCATCATATTGACCAGCACCTAATGAAGCCCAAGTCCCTGAACCACTGGATGTAATTGTACTCACTGCCATCTGACTTCCAGATGCAGAACTTGAAGTTAAATAGTTTTCTGTTCCACCGCTACCACTAAAGGTATAAACACTGACATAATATTTTGTTCCTTTGGTAAGTCCAGTAACTGCGACCGAATTTCCTGTGCTATTATAAACAACATAGTTTCCTGTACCAATCTGACTTCCACTTCCAATAGCTGTGTTGGCGGTATATGAAGTTGCATCTAAAGGATTACTATTTACGGCACTTGCGGATTTAATAAGTACAATGCTGTTTGAACCATTCCCAGCAGTCCAGTTAACAGTAAAACTTGTACCAGTGAAACTTGAAAACGTTACTGCAGAAGCTTGAGTTGTTGGTTCAGCATAGATACCCGAACCTGTTACTGCACAATTGACAGTAGAGACACCAACACCTCCACCGCCTACTACAATATTTCCATTATAAGAAGTATATGTTGTTGGAGTGAATTTTACAAAAATTTGTTGGCTAAATGTACCTCCAGATTGTGATAGAGATAAAGAACTTGTATAAGTACCACCTGCTGTTGTTGAATAAGAATATCCAGTCAATGCACCTACCGTTACATTTTCGGTTGTCAAAAGTGTGCCGGAAATCGTAAATGAGTTAGGTCCGGTAGTCGAATTAATTGCTTGACTCCCAAACACTCCTGAGATAGCATCGACAGATAAGACTGGAACAGCACTCGCAATAGTGCTAAAACTTGCAGCTACTGATTGGTCTGAGTTACTAAAAGTTGTACCATTACCTATGGCAGTCACTTTGTAGGAATAACTTGTGCTGGGTGATAATCCAGTTACATCATAAGAGGTAGCAGAGCCACTTATCCCTGAAATTGATTGATTTGTTGATCCATTTGAATTATATACTGTTAGTGTATAATTTGATGCATTTGTTACTGACGCCCAATTAGCTGTAAAACCTCCACTTGTAATAGGGGTTGCGCCGGTAGCTACTGACGGTGTCGCAAGTTTTCCTTTCACAACATCTGCCCAGCTTGTTCCAAAACGTAGACCAGCAACAGTGCCTGTTACACCTATATTTTGTGTAATTACTAACCCTTTTATTGCAGAAATAGGAGTAGTATTATTTAAACCACTCAAAGTTGGAGAACCTTCTGCACCGAAATTTGGATCGATATACAAATATGCATCTGTTGAATTTGTTACATTAGTGTATACGAATTTTAACACGATTAAATGTGTAGAACCGAACGTGTAAATAGTGGATGAAGGTGCTGAATTAGTACCAGAAGCTCCTGGTGCAACAGTAAGTGTGTATCCTGATCCGCTAGTTTTTACTATTACTTTCCCGTAAGAAGAATTTCCTGTAGAAGAGTTATTTAAGTTTATAAATGTTGACGAAGATGCAGTGGCTGCTGTTATATTTATCAATGCACTGACATAATATGTTGTAGCTGCAGCAAGTCCACTACTCGTAAGATAAAAAATTGAACTACGAAGAGTTGCAGCAGGTGCAATACTTGCTAAAGTAATAGCACTACCAGCATTATTGTCAATATAACTTGTGGAATTTGCATCGGTATAATTCATAGTACTGGATGCAATGGTAGGATTAGTGCCACCATTATTTGTGGCTGCAATACCCCATGTTAATACTGAGTAACCTGTTTTTTCTAATACACCGCTACCAGTGGCAGATGATGCGAAAAATGTTGAGTAGTCATACGGCATAGCTGCCTTTGTCATGACTGTTACCAAACATAATGTAAGAATAAAAAGTAGTTTTTTCATACGTAATAATTTTAATTGTTGATAAATAAATTAGATTGATTATTTGAGAATTATTTAGTTTAAATTGTATATTTATCTGGTATACCAATTAAATGGTCGACCAAAAGTAGACATTGGTAAACCAATAAAAAAACTTTTTAAGAAATATTTTTGCAAATATGTTGTAAAACATAAATTTGGTATGCCAATTTGGTAACTAATCAGAAAATCAATAAATTTTGGTTGAGTATTTTTAAATGCATAAATTTGATTTAATTTTTCAAAAGTTGTTCATCTATCTGAAAACAAGGATTGTTTGACGGTCGTTTTTGCGTATTCGTTTTCTGTCTTTTTGTTCTATTGCTACTTTGCACCCTATTTTTTCTGGGTATTCAAAAAATGCATAGTCATTAATGTAGCCTATAAAGTTGTGTGTGAGAGCATGCTCGATTGTGAGAAAAGTAAGGGGATTAAGCTTAACTAGTTATAATAAAACAAGTTGAAAGAGTTCCGGAAAAGTTTCTGTCACCAATGACAGGTTACGAAGGATTGCTTGAGATACGAATTGAGTATAAGTCAAATATATAGGATATTCTGTTGTTTTGATCAGGGACAATTGGTGATACTATTCAATGGTTTTCAGAAGAAGACACAGAAAACTCCAAAAACTGAGATTGATCGTGGCATGAGATTAAAGAAAGCGTATTTTGAAATTAAAAAGAAACAGAAAAAATGATAGAATACGATAACATAAAGAATTTTGACGAGTTGATAGAACTAGAACATGGCAAAATAGGGACGGAGAGTCGTAATGAATATGATGAACGCACCCAAATGTTCATAGTGAGCGAGATGTTGAAATCGGCAAGACTACAAGCGAATTTAACTCAAGACGAATTAGCTGTAAGGGCTGGAACAAAGAAAAGTTATATTTCAAAGATAGAAAATGCTAAAGGAAATATTCAGTTATCAACTTTGATTCGAATATTTGAAAAAGGGTTGAATCGAAAGATTGGATTGACATTCTTATAAAAAAGATTGAGGGCTTCACTTTTAGTAAAGCCCTCAATTTTTTTAATATATTTCAGTTTTAGTTATCAACTATCAACTGTTAACTCCTAAGAAACAAATGATGAATAGAACGCAGATTTTCGCGGTTTAAGCTGATCGAAGATGCCGACTTGACGGTATTTTAAACGGATTATAAAAATGCAAGCATTTTTGATTTTGCTCTTTAATCAATACCGATTAATCGGTATTTCTAATCCGTTTTTTTTATCCGTTATATCAGTGAATGCCGTCAAGTCGGCATGTTCCATCAGCGTTCCATTCTCTTTTCTTTTGTTTCATTTTATTTTTAGATTGGAATTCCCAATCTGTAATGCTATCAACTATCAACTGTTAACTCCTAAGAAACAAATGATGAATAGAACGCAGATTTTCGCGGTTTAAGCTGATCGAAGA